>WRCI01000137.1 GCA_009784145.1 Methanobrevibacter sp. | reverse complement strand
TTATCAGTTACTAAAGTAAGTATTGTTTTTGTTCTAGAAACATTAGTTGTAGAAACTACAGTTCGATTTGTTCCACTACTTGGATAATAAACTGAACTTCCAAGATATTCTGCTGAAATAATAGCAGTACCTAAATTATTAAATGTATAGGTTATACTCACAATTCCATTTGAATCAGTTACTCCAGAACCAATAAATACATTATTAGTATTATTCAGTGAAGAAGCACTTGATCCAATTGCTGCTCCAGATGCAAGGTATGTATTATCAATATAGAAATTAACAGTTGCACCAGAAATAGGATTACCATATTCATCTGTCAATTTAGCAGAAATAGTAACAGTTTGTCCAAGTGTAACATTATTTTGAATACTAACAGTTAGATTAGTAGGTATTTTATTAACATTCAAAGGAACATTATTAGTAACACTGGAGTAATCTGCGTTACCTCCCCAAGTAGCTACTACATTAACATTTCCACCAACAGTAGGTGTGTAATTTAGGTTCCAATTACCATTACCATCAGTAGTTACATTAAAAGTCTGATTACCAATAGTAACAGTTAAAGTAGCATTAACAAATGGATTACCAGATTGATCTGTTAAAGTACCATTAATATTTGCAGTTTGACCAACAGTAACATTACTTGGAACATTGGTAGTAAGACTAGGAGAAAGTTTATTGACATTAAAGCTAGCAGTATTAGTAAAACCATCAGGATACACATCATCACCTTCCCAAGTAACTGTAACATTAACAGGTCCAGCTACAGTAGGAGTGTAGTTTTGAATCCAATTACCATTAGCATCAGTATCTATAGTAAAAGTCTCATTACCAATAGTAACATTTATTGTATTAACTCCAGTTATTATCGTACCATGTTGATCGTGTAATACTCCAGTAATGTTTATTGTTTGATTAATAGTAACATTAGCTGGAATATCAATTGTAGTATTAGCAAGTACATCAACATCTAAGATACCTTCATAGATAGTAATTTGATAACTTTCACTACCTAAATAAGTACCAGTTACTGGCAACTGAGTATCGCCAGGAGCACTAATTACAATATATGATACTGAAGCATTACCTTCAACTGCTTGAGCACTACCTACAGGTGTACCATTGACATAAAATGTTATATTTTGATATGAAACAGTATTGCCCATATCATCAACCAAAGTAGCATTTAAAGTAATATTCTCACCATGAACAACATCTACTGTTGTATTGCCAATAAAAGTTAAATTGAGATTACCAATGAAACCACTATTGTAAATATCATTTCCTAAAGCTGAAGCAATATTACCCTCCATAGTATTTCCTGTAACTGACATATTTCCAGCATTATAGATTCCAGCTCCATTACCTGCAGTATTGTTGATGAAATAAGAAGCAGAAATAGTCATATTTGCTCCTAATCCATTATAAACTCCACCACCGTTACCAAGTGTTGTAAGATAATTTATTGCAGTATTATTAGTGAAATCAGAACCACTTAGAATAAAAATACCTGCATTATTATATATTCCACCACCATTGGCTGCAGAGTTATTAGTGAAATTAGAACCACTTACAGAGATAATACCCTGATTAAAGATAGCTCCACCACCCAACACAGAAGCAGCATTTACAGCATTATTGGTGAAATTAGAAGTAGTTACAGTTAAATTACCTCCAACATCATTAAATATAGCACCGCCAGATCCATTTACAGTTTGACTTACAGTATTATTGATGAAATTGGAATTAGATATATTAGCAGTACTATTAACATATATAGCACCACCACCAATATCAGAACCTTCAGAAGGACCTACAATGTTATTAGTGAAATTGGAATTAGAAACAGTTAAATTACCAGTAGCAGCTATAGCAGCACCCGCCTCAGTTGCATTGTTGTAATCGAAATTAGAAGTAGTTACAGTCAAATCACTACCATTACTATAGATAGCACCACCTAAACCTCCTTCCACAACACCAGCACTAGGATCCCAATAGAAACCATTGTTACTAGTAAAGTTAGATCCTGAAACAGAAGTAGTGCCATTAGTATAAATAGCTCCACCATACAGTCCCTGATTACCAGTAAAACTAGAGTTAGTTACAGTCATATTGTTACCATAATTAACTATAGCACCCCCAAGATCATATCCCATATTATCAGTAAAATTACAACCAGAAATGTTCAAATTACTACCTTCATTATAGATAGCACCACCCCAATCTGCATCATTGTTGATAAATGTACAATTAATGAAAGTCATTGAAGTCCCAGGAAATGGGTTATAAATAGCACCACCCATATATTGAGGAGCCATTGAATTATTACCATTCTCAAATGTTATGCCTACGAATGTTACAGTTATGTTGTCAGTACCAATCATAAATATCGTAGATAGCTTTTGTGCATCAATAATCACAGGTCCTCCAGATGTATTTCCTTGTATTGTAAGATTTGTGTTTATAGTAAGATTTGTATTATTTTCTTGACCCTGATATGTGCCAGGGTTAATTGTAATGGTATCTCCACTTTCTACATTTGCAAGAGCTGCACTAATATTATTTTGAACAGTAATTCCATCGAACACATTTTGATCAACTGTTTGATTAGCTGCACTAATTGTTGAGAAACTACATAATAATAAAACTCCAAATAGTAAGAATATTAGGATTTTGTACTTGAAATTTTTATTTTCTCTTATTATCGTTGCGTTTTTCAAGTTTTTCACCTCCCTCTATTTGATTATATAGAATAGTATGATTATAAGACAGTACATTAGATGTATCTATAATAAAAAGTTCCAAATAAACATTTAATAAAATGGAATCTATATAGATTTACTAACAATTATCTTATACATGATTGATTAATAAAAACACTAGTTGAATCCATACCATTTTTTTCAAAAAATCATGGCAATATTATTAAAAAGTTTTATTTGAATATTTAAAAACTTTTTAATCTTTTATTAATCAAAACAAAGTTATCTTCTTTTGGAACAATCCTAAAGATAGCTTTCTTTTCATTAATAAAAAAATTCATATTATTTTATATAAATTCATATATCAAATTACATATACTTTATATAAATTTATATATAAAATTCGTATATTTTATTATAAAATTATATTTTCAATATAATTAATATAGATATAACATAAAGCTAAAATAATCTATATCATAAAGCCAAATAATGTACAATCGCTACATCACTATATAGTATTTAGATAAGTTTTGAGTAGAATATACATTATTGATTATATATTAATTATATAAACTAGTATATAAGACTTTTATATGAATTGATTTTTCTATTAACAAACTAATTATAAAATCTTTAAAATATAAGTCTTCTATATAAATTAATTTTTCTTTAAACAAACTAATTATAAACTTTTATATTAAATTATAAAATAAAATTTAAAAAATTAAAAATAAAAACAAATTAAAAATAAATTAAAAAAATAAAAATAAAAACAAATTAAAAATAAATTAAAAAAATAAAAATAAAAATAAATTAAAAAACTGAAGATAAATTAAAAAACTGAAAATAAATTAATGAAATTTATAAATCTAAAAATAAAATATAATATAAAGAATGAATAAACTAATACTAACTGTTTAAAAAACAATACAAAATATAATAATTTAAAACATACACATAAATAAAATTTAAAACAGGTGTGAAAATTGAAAATAACAGCTATTGGAGCAGATGTATCTAATAATGATGTTTTTTGTAGTGATTCATTAATTGAAAATATTGAAAAAGATATTTATAAACTCAAAGAACTTGGAGCTCATAGTGCAGCTTTAACAAATATCACTGGGGATGATGTTGTTATATCTGCTTTTGTTGAAGATAAATTATTAAAAACTATTAATCAAGGAATTATAGATATACTTAAAAAAAATGCAGAAGATATTGGAGATATAGCTGGAATAAGTGAAACTCCAGAAAATGCAGGAGAAGGAATATCTTATGGCGAAGCAGAAATACGTCAAGACAGATATCCTGATGCTATAATAATAGCTTTTGATACTTATGGTGGAGAACCTTTTGTAGAAGATGTAGCTAACTCTGCTATTGAAGCAGCTACTGGTATGAAAGGTCTTA
>WRCI01000136.1 GCA_009784145.1 Methanobrevibacter sp. | reverse complement strand
ATATTATCAAAATAAAGCTAATAAGAGAGATAAAAGGAAAAGACTTAATAAAAGAATATGAAAGAAAGTACAGAACTCTTGAAAATCTCAAAAAAATATTTGAAGAAACTGAAGATATGAAACTAGAACTTGACTATGATGAATGGAAATACTTCAAAAAACATCCTGAAGAAATACTAGAACAAACCCATATGATTTATGATTACAAAGGTTTAAGTGCAACAGACTTAGAATTACTTGATAATATTAAAAATAACAAACCAAAGTCACTAACTGATTTAGCTAAGACTGTGAATAAAGATGTGAGTAACATACAAAGAAATATTGTTAAATTAAAAGAAAATGGTTTTATTGAGATTAAAGAAGGAAACGTGAACAATGTGAAAATACCATTTTTTAATTATGATAAGATAGAAATAGCTATGTAGATAGTTAAATATAGTTTTTATCATTAGTTAATTAGTCTATTCATATATCAAACTACACACCAGACAATAAAGTATAAGTTATGGAAAGTTTATTATGTTACAAATAACTTTAATTAGAAAAACTAATGGTGTGGGGTTAATTAAGTTTTTTAAAGAAGAATATGGCTCTATAGAAAAATTAGAGAAAAAATTTGAAGAAAAAAGAGGAAATATGAAGATGAAATTAGATCTTAATGATTGGAAATATTTCTTAAAAAATCCTGATGAAGAAGTTGAAGATAGTGAAACTGTTTTTATTAAAAAATCAATATTTAGAATAAAATAAACCATAAATAATATAAAAAAAGAATAGAGCAATGAAAGCTAAAAAAATAACTTCCATTAAGACATCTATATCTAAACATCAGTATATGTATTAATAAATTGTTTTTTATTATATATAAATTTTTGTATTATGGAAAATAGAAATAGCTATCTAAAGATTAATAAAAATGAATATTAAATAAAAATAATATTATTTAAAGCAATCAAAGCCACTAAATTAAAGGTAATATAATTAAATTGGGGATAAAATGAAAGGAAAAGTATGGAAATTTGGAGATGACATTGATACAGATATTATTATTCCAGGAAGATATTTAGTAGTAACAGATCCAGAAAAATTAGCTAAACATTGTATGGAGGGATTAGACCCCCATTTTTACAAGAAAATAAACAAAGGAGACTTCATAGTAGCTGGAAAAAACTTCGGTTGTGGGTCTTCAAGAGAACATGCCCCCTTAGCTCTTCAAGGAGCTGGAGTTGGTGCTGTAATAGCTGAATCCTTTGCAAGAATTTTTTACAGAAATGCAACTAATGTTGGAATTCCTCTTCTTGAAACACCTGGAATAAGTGCATCTTTAAAAGAAGGAGAAGAAATAGAAGTAGATATGGAAAAAGGATTAATTATTTCAGAAAGTGGAAAAGAATATAAATTTAAAAAATTACCTCCATTTATGTTAGAAATCCTTGAAAAAGGTGGATTAATACCATATCTTAAGGAAAAAGATTAATAATCTTATTTATATACTATATTAATTTTATAGTTATATACAATTAAATTAATTATTATATTTTATATTAGTATACTATTTTAAGTTAATTTAATTATTTATTTTATATTTAATTTTATATCTATATAATAAAATATTTAATTTATATTTATGTAATATAATAATATAATTTTATTTTAAAAAGTATATAAAATCAAAAAAGTAATTTTATTTAAATAATATAATTTTATTTTGAAAATTATATAAAATCAAAAATATTATATTATATATGTTTTTATCTATTATTAGGTGATTATATGTACAAAATAGCTGTGATTCCTGGAGATGGAATTGGAAAAGAAGTAATGGAAGCTGCTTTAACTGTCTTAGATGCTTTAAACCTTGATTTTGAATATGAATTTGGTGAAGCTGGAGATGAATGTAAAGAGAAAAATGGAATACCACTTCCTCAAGAAACTATAGATATAGTTAAAAAATCTGATGCATGTTTATTTGGAGCTGCTGGTGAAACTGCTGCAGATGTTATTGTTAGACTTAGACAAGAAATGGACTTATTTGCAAATCTTCGTCCTGTAAAATCATATCCTGGAAGCAATGGATTATTCGATGATCTTGATTTCATGATTGTTCGAGAAAATACTGAAGGAATGTATATTGGAAAAGAAGAATATATTAAAGATGAATCTGGAAATATCATAGGAGCAACAGCTGAAAGACTTATAACTAGATATGCATCTAAACGTATTTGTGAATATGCATTTAAATATGCAAAAGATAATGGTAGAAAAAAAGTTACAGGTGTTCATAAAGCTAATGTCTTAAAAAAAACCGATGGTCTTTTTAAAGAAGTTTTCTATGAAATAGCTAAAAAATATGAAAATGAGAAAATAGAAGCAGAAGACTTTTATGTAGATGCAACAGCTATGTATCTTTTAACTCGACCACAAAGCTTTGAAGTTATTGTTACAACAAATTTATTTGGAGATATTCTTTCTGATGAAGGAGCTGGGCTTGTAGGTGGTCTTGGACTTATTCCTTCAGCTAATATTGGTGAAAAAAGTGCTTTGTTTGAGCCAGTTCATGGTTCTGCACCAGATATAGCAGGTAAAGGATTAGCTAATCCAACAGCTATGATACTCTCAGCTATAATGATGCTTGAATATCTTGGTGAAAAAGAGATGGCAATTAAATTAGATAAAGCTATTTTAAAAGTTTTATCAGACGGTGAAACAGTTACTGCTGACCTTGGTGGAAATGCTACCACAACTGAAATGGCTGAAGCTATTAAAAATGAAATAAGTTAATAATCATTAAATTATTATATGAAAATTTAAAATCAATTGAAAACTAGGTGAAAACTTGAAATCTATTGAGAATATAAGAAAAGACTTTCCAATATTAAAAAATATAACTTATTTAGATTCAGCAAGTACAAGTCTTACACCTAAAGGAGTTATTGATTCTATATCTGATTATTATAATAATTACAATGCTAATGTTGGTCGTGGTGCCTATAGAACAGCTATTAAAGCTGGGCAAAAACTTGAAGAAACTAGAGAAAAAATAGCTAATCTTATAAATGCCAATAATGATGAGATTATTTTTACTTTAAATACTACAACTGCCATTAATATTGTAGCTAATGGTTTTCCATATGAAAAAAATGACAATATAATCACTTCAAATATGGAACATCATTCTAACTTTATTCCTTGGTTAAATCTTGAAAAAGAAAGTAAAAATAATATTGATGTAAAAATAGCTAAGGCAAATAATGATGGGTTTGTTGAACCTAGTAATATTGAAAATTTAATTGATAAAAATACTAAATTAGTAGCTATCACTCATGTTTCTAATTCTATTGGAGCATATCAAGATATTAAAGAAATTTCAAAAATTATTCATGAATATGAAGATATACATTTATTAGTAGATGTGGCTCAATCAATAGGGCATCATAAAATAGATGTTAAAGATATTGATGCTGATTTTATAGCTGCGCCAGGACATAAAGGACTTCTTGGTCCTACTGGAACTGGTTTTCTCTATGTTAAAGAGGAAATAGCTAATTGTTTAAAACCAATGAATTTAGGTGGAGGAACAATTACAAATATTCAAAATAAAGAGTTTAATTTAGATGAAGTTCCTTATAGGTTTGAGGGAGGAACTCAAAATATTAGTGGAATCATAGGTCTTGGTACTGCTATTGATTATATTGAAAATATTGGTATTTCAAATATAGAAAAACATTGTCAAAAATTAACAAAAGAATTATATGAAGGATTATCAGACATTGAAAATATTATTTTATATGGAAATCCAGAAAATATCTCAAGTATTGTATCATTTAATATAGATGGTGTTAATCCTTATGATGTTAGTAAAATATTAGATGAAACAGCTAATATTTGTGTTAGAAGTGGATTTCATTGTGCAATACCTTCATTAAATCATGTGAATGCTAAAGAAGGAAATGTTAGAGCTTCTCTTCATATATATAATAATTCAACAGATATTGAAAAACTAGTTGATAATGTAAAAGATATATCCAAGTTTTTAAGATAATATTAATTGATTTTTATAAATTATTTTTATAAATTATTTTTATAAATTATTTTTATAAATTATTTTTATAAATTATTTTTATAAATTATTTTTATAAATTATTTTTATAAATTATTTTTATAAATTATTTTT
>WRCI01000135.1 GCA_009784145.1 Methanobrevibacter sp. | reverse complement strand
GTATAGGAATTGATATTTCAATCATGTGGAATACACCTCATTTTTTATTATTCTACAACTAAAAAATGTGTATATCCACACATATAATTTTTTATTTTTCAACCAACATTACAACACGACCAATTTTTTAGATTATAAAATTGAAAAAACTTAAATAAATTGAAAGTATAATATTACATTGGCTTTTATAAAAAAGTCTTAAAATGAAAAATGAAAAACAATTTCTGATTATAATTATTAGAAGTATAAATTCTTAATATAAAATCTGAATATGATTATAGATTCTTGATATAGATTCTTGAATGATAATTATAATGATATAAAATATAAAATTATATAATTTTTAATATAAATCAGATTTTTAATATAAATCAGAAATAATAAAATAAAAATATTTTATATATAATAATATTAGGAGGAATATAAGTATGTCATGGGATAGTAATGGTGGAAAAATATGGATGGATGGAGAATTTGTTGATTGGAATGATGCTAAAATTTCTGTTTTATCTCATGTTGTACACTATGGATCAAGTATCTTTGAAGGAATAAGATGCTA
The DNA here is from genome assembly GCA_009784145.1 of Methanobrevibacter sp. Taxonomy (GTDB): domain Archaea; phylum Methanobacteriota; class Methanobacteria; order Methanobacteriales; family Methanobacteriaceae; genus Methanobinarius. The sequence goes on along the minus strand of WRCI01000135.1, from coordinate 3,627 downwards.
TGAAAATCCTAAAGGTAGTGCTATATTCCGACTTGATGAGCATGTTGAAAGATTGTTTAATTCAGCTAAAATATATAAGATGGATATTCCATTTACACATGATGAGATATCTAATGGAATCAAAGATACAATAGCTATAAATAATCTGAAATCTTGCTATATACGTCCTGTTACTTATAGAGGATATAAAGAATTAGGAGTTAATCCATTGAATTGTCCTGTCAACACCTCTATAGCTGTTTGGGAGTGGGGCAAATATCTCGGCGCTGAAGCTATGGAAAATGGAGTTGATATAGCTGTTTCTTCATGGAGAAGACTTGCTCCGGATACAATGCCTGCTATGGCTAAAGCAGGAGCTAACTATATGAATGCTCAATTAGCTAAAGTTGAAGCTATTGAAAGAGGATTTGATGAAGCTATTATGTTAGATTATCATGGATATATTGGAGAAGGTAGTGGTGAAAATATATTCCTAATTAAGGATGATGTTGTTTATACACCAACACTTTCATCATCTATATTAAAAGGCATAACAAGAGATTCTGTTATTACAATAGCTAATGATTTGGGTTATGAAGTTAAAGAGGAACAAATACCTCGAGAATTCGCATATTTATCTGATGAAGTATTTTTCACAGGAACTGCTGCTGAAGTTACTCCTGTTAGATCTATTGATGGTATTACTATTGGATTAGGTAAAATAGGCCCAATGACTAAAGAAATTCAGTCTGAATTCTTTAATATTGTTGAAGGAAAAATAGATGATAAATTTAATTGGTTAAGTTATTTAGATTAGTTAAATATTTTTTAGCTAATCATTTTTTTAATTTTTTAAAATTTTTTTTAAGTATTTTTTATTATATACTTAAATTTCTATAATTTTTATAAATAATTTTATAATAAAATATTTTTGTTAATAAAACTTTATAATTTATATTTATAATTTATATAAATGTAAAAAATATAATTTTAAAATAGTATGTATAAATTAAATTATTATAATTAAAAATATTATAATTTATAAAATAATTAATAGCTATATAAAATTAATAATTATATAAATAATATTTTTAAATTTTCACAATCTTTTTATAATTAGGTGTTTTAATGGATATTTTACAAGCAATTATAGTAGGAATAGTTCAAGGATTAACAGAATTTCTTCCTGTAAGTAGTTCTGCTCATTTAATTTTTGTTCAAGAATTATTTGGTATAAATCAACCAGGTATAGCTTTTGATGTTTTACTTCACTTAGGAACATTGATAGCTGTTATAGGATATTTTTTTAAAGATGTTGTTGGAATGTTAAAAGCATTTTTTGCAAGTATTCTTGATATTTTCAAAGGAAGATTTAAAAAAGGATTCATGGAAGATCCTTATAAAAAATTAGCTTGGATGGTCATTATTGGAACAATTCCTGCAGGATTCGTTGGTATATTATTTAAATCTGAAGTTGAAGGATTATTTCAAAGTATAACTATTCCTGCATTTTTTTTACTTATCACTGGTGTGTTGTTATATGTTTCCCAACGTTTAAATGTTGATAAAAGAGATATTAAGAATTCTGGACTTTTAGATGCTATTGTCATTGGTGTTTCACAAGCTTTAGCTCTCATTCCTGGTCTTTCCCGTTCAGGCACCACTATATCTGCTGGCTTATTAATGGGTCTTGATAAAGAACTTGCAGCTAGATTCAGTTTTTTATTAGCTATTCCAGCTATTATTGGAGCAACTGTAACTCAATTAAATGACATTTCCACAGGAGCAGATAGTTTTCTAGTTCCTTATATTTTAGGTTTTTTTGCAGCTCTTATTTCAGGATATTTAGCTATTAGTCTTCTTTTAAAATTAATCAAAGAAAGAAGTTTAGACATATTTGCATTTTATTGTTGGATAGTAGGTGCTGGAATTTTAATTTATAGCTTTATTTTATAATTTTTTTATTAATATCTGATAAATTATAGGTTAAAATAATGTTTTAAAAATTAAACTGGAAATTTTTTATACTAACTTTATAAATTTATAAAATATAAGATATTTCAATATAATTCTATAAAATATTAGATATTTCAATACAATATTAATCAAGCTAAAATAATAATTATAAAAAATATAATAAATTTATATGGTGCTATTATGGCAGAATTATTTAATGGATTAAAATCTTATGGATCTAACAACTTTTTAAAAGAGCTAAAAGGAAAAAAACCTTTTTTTGTATGTGTAATAGCTACAACAGCCACATCCAGAATCCCTGATATTTCTGGAGCTGGAGCCACTAGTGAGCTTATGGAATATACTCCTGCAGGAGATGTTGAACTTATTGCATGGGGAGAACTTAGATGTTGTGAAATTCCTCCTCAAACTGTTGTTGATGGAGATTCTGCTCCAACACCAGCCATGCTTACTAAGGCAGTTCTTGAATTAACAGATGCTCCTTATTTAGTAGTTAATGCTGGTTCAAGAATAAACCCCGATATTCCATATATTAAATTAGCAGATGGAAAATATGGTGAAGATATAAGAACTGGAAAAGCTCTTAAAAACCCTAAAAAAATATTTGAAGAAGCAAAACTCATTTCAGGAGAACTCTCTAAGAATAATGATTATCTTGTTATTGGTGAAAGTATTCCGGGAGGTACTACAACAGCTCTTGGTGTTTTAACAGCTCTTGGCTATGATGCTGATTTTAAGGTTAGTGGAAGTAAACCATTTAATCCCCACAATTTAAAAAAAGAAGTGGTTATGGAAGGATTAACTAATGCAAACTTATTAGATGGTATTGGAAATATAGGAAAAATTGACCCTTTTGAAGCTATCTCTGCAGTTGGAGATCCTATGATTCCTGCTGTTGCAGGTATGGTATTTGGGGCAACCGTTCCAGTAATTTTAGCTGGAGGAACTCAAATGGTTGCAGTAACTAGTTTTATAAAAGCTATAGATTCTAACTTTGATTTTTCAAAAATTTGTATTGGAACTACAAGCTTTGTAGCTAATGATGAAAGTTCTGATTTATTTAATATATTATCTCAAGTTGATGATATTGATGTTCATGTTGTTAATCCTAATTTTGAAAAATCTTCAAATGATGGTCTTAAGAATTATTTAAAAGGATTTGTTAAAGAAGGAGTTGGTGCTGGAGGAGCAATGCTAATGGCCCTTCTTTTAGGATATTCAATAGAAGAAATTCGTGATAAAGTAGAAGAACTTTGTGACTAATCTTAGAATTGAGGCAAAAATGTTTAGTAAACTTATAGATTTATTTTTTAGAGGACAATTTGGAAATCCCACAGGTTTTCGTGGGAAAATTTTAGCTAAACAGCTGAATAAGGAAAATAAAGATCAATATGATGCTTTAATAAAGAACATAGGACTAAAAGCTAATGATATTATATTGGAAGTAGGTTTTGGAAATGGGTATTTGATAAAAGAATTATTTAAACAAAACATTTCAATAAAAATTTATGGTATAGATATATCAAAAGACATGATAAATGAAGCCAAAATTAAAAATAAACAGAAATTTGAAAATGGTGATTTAAAACTATCTTTAGAAGATATAAATAAAACATCTTTTGATGAAGATTTTTTTGATAAAATATATACTATAAACACCATATATTTCTG
>WRCI01000134.1 GCA_009784145.1 Methanobrevibacter sp. | reverse complement strand
TGATGATGATAGTTTAAGTACTGATGATAGTTTGAATTCTGATGATGATAGTTTAAGTACTGATGAAGATAAGCAGGATTCTAATTCTGAAGAGCATGGTCCTCCTAAAATAAGTTATTTGGATACTTTTACTCATTTAATAAATAAAAATCAGACTAAAAAACCAGGAATTGGTGATCTTAGAGAAGCTGAACATGATGATTCTCCTACTTTAAATGTTTCTAACAGTTCTAATATAGAAAAAAAAGATTTTAAGTATAAAGATAATAAAAAACCAATTACTACTTGGAAGAAAAGAGAATAATTGAATTTGTAAATTTAAATATTATTGAAAATCTATTTTGTAAAATTAAATTATTGTATTAATATATGGGGTGATCTTTATCACTAATGGAAAAATAAGGGATGATGGAAGAAAATTTGATGAAATCCGTCCTTTGAAAATCGAAGCAGGAGTATTAGAAAGAGCAGATGGATCTGCTTACTTAGAAGTTGGTGGAAATAAAATTTTAGTGGCTGTTTATGGTCCAAGAGAATCTTATATTAGGCGTTTATTGAGACCTAATACTGGTGTTATTAGATGTAGATATAATATGGCACCATTCTCTGTTGGTGACAGGAAAAGACCTGGACCAGATAGAAGGTCAACAGAAATATCAAAAATCACAGCTGAGGCACTTAGACCTTCTTTAATGTTAGAAGGTTTTCCAAGATCTATGGTAGATGTTTTTATAGAAATTATTGAAGCTGAAGGTGGAACTAGATGTGCAGGTATTACAGCAGCATCTGTAGCTTTAGCTGATGCTGGAGTTCCTATGAAAGATCTTGTAGTAGCTTGTGCAGCAGGTAAATTTAATGATGAAATTGTACTTGACTTATCTGAAAAAGAAGATAAAGAGGGACAAGCAGATCTTCCAGTAGCTATGATGCCTAGATCTGAAGAAATTACATTACTTCAATCTGATGGTGACTTAACTAGTGATGAATTTGAAAAAGCACTTGATTTAGCTATGGAAGGATGTAAACAAGTAAACAAAGTCCAAGTTGAAGCTCTTAAATCAAAATATTCTAAAAATATTGGTGAATTAGATAGCTAAATACTATGAGGAATTATTATGAATATTATACCTGAAATTACAAGAGAAAGTATTACATATCTTATTAATAATGATCAAAGAGAAGATGGAAGAAGTTTTGATGAATATAGGGATATTGTCATTGAACCAGGAATTATTTCTAAAGCTGAAGGTTCTGCAAGAGTTAAAATAGGGAAGACACAAGTTATTGTTGGAATAAAACCTCAACTTGGTGAACCTTTCCCAGATACTCCAAATGTTGGAGTTTTAATGACTAATGGTGAGATGTTACCTATGGCAGATCCAAGCTTTGAACCAGGACCTCCTAGTGAAGCTTCTGTTGAACTTGCACGTGTTGTCGATCGTGGAATTCGTGAAAGTGAAATGGTCGATCTTGAAAAATTATGTATTGCACCTGGAAAAAAGGTTTGGATGCTTTTTATAGATTTGCATATAATTGATTTCGATGGAAATCTTTTTGATACAGCTACATTAGCAGTACTCTCTGCACTTAAAAATACAAAAATACCTGTGGCTAAAATGGAAGGGGATGAAGTAGTTATTGATGAAGAAAATACTATGGATTTACCAATTAGAAATGAAACAGCTATGTGTACTTTTGTTAAAATTGGAGATAAAATGATTCTTGATCCAGCTTTATCTGAAGAGTCAATTTTAGAAGCTAGATTATCTATTGGAATTACAAAATCTGGAGGCATTTGTGCTATGCAAAAAGGTGGAGATGCTTCATTAACTAAAGAAAATATTTTAGATGCTGTGAAAATAGCTTATTCTAAAGTACCTGATTTATTAAAAAAAGTTGAAAGTGCATAATAGCTTTATTTAGCTATTATTACATTTTTTTCTTATTTTTATTATAAGATTATTTTAAATATTATTATAAAAATTTATTAAATATTGTATTATAATAATTTTTTAAAATTAATTATTTAGATATAAAATACTTTTATTATAAGATTATTTTAAATATTTAATATAGTATTATTTTAAAAAATTCGTTTAAAAACATTAAGTTTATATACTATTTAAGACCAATCTATTATATCATATGAATTTTACTAATTAAGGAAATAGCTAGTAACAAAGACTAGTATACAATTGAGGATTTTCTTATTTTACATATAATATTATACATATTCATAATGGTTAATTTTAAAAAATAATTATTTAAGTTTATAAAAGTGATATTATGGCAAGAACAAAAAAAGTGGGAATTACAGGAAGATTTGGAGCAAGATATGGAAGAAAAGCTAAAAGAACTGTAAAATCCATTGAAGAAAACATGAAGAAAAAACATGTTTGTCCTAGATGTGATAGACCAGCTGTTAAAAGAACAGCTGTGGGCATTTGGAAATGTGCGAAATGTGGAGTTGTATTCACTGGTGGAGCATATGTTCCTGAAACTCCAATGGCTAAAACTGCTGCTCGTAACATAAAAAGAGTTGTTGGAGGAGACTAATTGTATAAATGTTCTGAATGTGGAACAGAAATTGATCCTAAAAGCTATATGGAAAATAAATGTCCTAAATGTAGATATAGGATTCTTTTTAAAAATGTTCCTGAAGTCAAAAAAACTGTAAAAGCAAGATAGTTTTTATTTTATATTCTTTTTATATTTTTTTTGCTTTTGTTTATTTTAATTAAATAGATACTTTACTTAAAATAGAAGTATTTTAATATACTTATAGTGTATTTTAAGTATATTCTCTATTTCATTATTATTTTACATTATTTTAAATTTTTTCTATTAGCTATGTTTTGTAAGTGATTTAATTGTTTTTCAAGAGATTTAACTATTTTTCAAGAGATTTAACTATTTTCGTATTGATTTAATTAATTTAGTATTGATTTAATTATTTTTCAATAGATTTAATTATTTTTCAAGAGATTTAACTATTTTCGTATTGATTTAATTAATTTAGTATTGATTTAATTGTTTTTCAAGAGATTTAATTATTTTTCAATAGATTTAATTATTATTAATAATCAATTCATAACTATTCTTAGAATATTTTAAAAAGGTTTTGTATATGTTAATTTCAACTTCAAGGAAACCATCACCAAAAACTCGGGCTTTTTGTAAAAATTTAGCTCATGCTCTTGATTGCGAATATGTAAATCGTGGGAAAATGAGTATGAGAGAATTACAATTAAAATCTCGGAGTTCTGCTTGTCATAATATAGCTTTAGTCTACCAGATGAAAGGCAATCCTAGTAAAATTAGCTTTGTTTCTAATGATGGTGAAGAAATATTAACTATATTAGGATCAGTCAATACAACAAATGAACGTTTACATATAAAAACAGAAGAATTATCTTTTTATTCTGATTATCCAGAATTAAATGTTCTTGAAGAAATTTTCCCTATTGTTAAAGATAATAATAATAAATCATCTAAAGCTAATCATATTTATGTTGAAAAACTTGAAGATTCTAGTAAAGTTAATGATTCTGAAAAAGAAATTAATGATTATAATAAAAAAATAGCTATTATTCATTTTTTTAATAGAGATGGTAATGATACTGGTCTTAAAATTAATGTAAGAAAAGTTGTCAATAATGAAGTTTAGTTTAAAATAATAAAAATTAATCTTATTGGAGGAGATGTTATTTCAGAAAATTCTTTTAATGTATTAAATTCTGTTAATAGTAAGATAATCATTGATTTAGAAAATGAAAAATTAGCTAAAATTGTTTATGATTCAATTTCTTTAGAATTTAAAACTTCTCCAACTGATTATCGTTCTTCAATGACTCTTGATTTAGAAGAATCAAAACTTATAATAGCTATTGATTCTAAGGATGCAACTTCTTTTAGAGCATCTATTAATTCAGCTATTAAATGGATCATACTTTCTTTAGATGTGGCTAATTTAGCTAAATAATATCTTAATAAGCTATTTCTTATTATAATATTTTTTTATCTTTTTTATAAATATTATTTTTGTAAATGGATATTTAATTAATAGAGTCTGTAAAAAAGTGTGGAGTTTTTTCAAAAAAGTGCGAAGTTTTTCGAATTTTTTCCAGAAAATGAATCTCAATTATATGGAGTTTGTTTGAATAAATTAGTGTTCATCAGAATTAATTA
>WRCI01000133.1 GCA_009784145.1 Methanobrevibacter sp. | reverse complement strand
AGCTTATTTAAATTATTAAATTAGATAAATATTATTATAAAATTATATAATAAGATATAATAAGTTTATAAACTTTTAAATGAATTATACAATATTAATATTCTATTAAATTTATTATAAACTATATAAATCTATTATATATTATACAAATTCGTTATAAATCATATAAATTTATTATATATTATACAAATTCGTTATAAATTATATAAATTTATTATATATTATACAAATTCGTTATAAATCATATAAATTTATTATATATTATACAAATTTATCATATATTATATAAATCCATTATAAATCATATAAATCTATTAAAACTACTAAAATAATAAAAATATCATATAAATTGGAAGAGTAGCTATGAAAAATCAAATTAAAACAAATGTTGAAGAAATAGAAATAATCAACGAAGGATTGGTGGAAATTTCTGTACCTAAATTTGATAAAGTTTCATCAAGTGCTCCTGTTTTTTATAATCCAAGAATGGAATTAAATAGGGATATATCCATACTAGCTCTTCAAACTTTTCAAGAAGAAGTAAATAGGGAAATAAACATTTGTGATGTTTTTGGAGGAAGTGGGATACGAGCTATTCGATATAAAAAAGAGATTAATGGAGTAGGAGAAGTTTTTTTAAATGATATCAGCTCTTTAGCTATTGAACAGTCAAAAATTAATTCAATAGCAAACAATGTTGATATTGAAATCCATCAAAAAGAAGCTAATATATTTCTTCGTGAAAATAGAGGGATGTTTGATGTGATTGACATTGATCCTTTTGGAACTCCTTCTTATTTTCTTGATTCTGCAAGTTATTCTCTTAAAAAAGACTCACTTCTTTGTGTTACAGCTACTGACACTTCAGCTCTTTGTGGAACATATAAAGAACCGTGTATTAGAAAATACAATGCTAAACCTTATAAAAGTGAATATTATCATGAAAATGGAATTAGAATATTAGCTGGTTTTGTTGGCTTAACTCTTGCTAAATATAAAAAGTATATTGAGGATATTAAATTATCTCACAGTAGTGAACATTATATGAGACTTTATATTAAAATTAATAAAGGTTCAGCAGCTACTGATGAATCATTAGCTAATAATATTGGTCATATTATTCATTGTAAAAAATGTTTGTTTAGAAAAGCTATTACTGGACTAACAACTACAATTCCAGAGATTTGTCCAGTATGTAGGGAAAAAATAGTTGTTGCAGGACCTATGTGGATTGGAAAACTTCAAAATTCAGAGTTTATAGCTAAAATGATTGAAAAATTAAGTGAAGATAATCCTAAAATAAGTGAAAATAATCCTAATATAACTGAGAATAATTATAATGTAATTGAAAATAATCCTAAAATAAGTGAAAATAATTATGATGTAAGTGAAGATAATCCTAATGTAAGTGAAGATAATCCTAAAATAGGTGAAGATAATCCTAATATAACTGAGAATAATTATAATGTAATTGAAAATAATCCTAATGTAAGTGAAGATAATCTCAATATAAATGAGAATAATTATAATATAAATGAGAATAATATTAATAGAAAAATAATAAATACTGAAAAAAAAGCTTTAAAGTTACTCAACAGCTGTTTTGAAGAATCTAATGCTCCAATAACCTCTTATGATATTCATGTAATCTGTAGGAATCTTAAAATAAGTGCTCCTAAATTAGAGAGTATTATGGATAAAATAAAAGAAGAAGGCTTTATAGCTACTAAAACCCATTTTAATCCTGTTGCAATAAAATCTGACATTGAAATAGAAAAATTAAAGGACATTGTTAAATTGTTATCTGTTTAAAAGTTAAATTGATATATGTCTAAATAAATACTTACTTTATTGGAAAATTATATAGTTTGGTGAAAAATTGAATGTTAAGAATATTTTTAAAGATTCTTTAAATTATTCTACTAAAGATTGGGATAAGTTACTAACTTTAGGGGTTTTATTCTTTATAGGGGGACTATTATCTCTTTTCCCTACAATTGGGATAGCTTTAAACAATCCTATTTTAACCCAGTTATTAACCACAATTGGAAATATTGTGGCTTTAATTGTGGTTTTAATAGCTATGGGATATGCTTTACTTGTTGTAAGAGACACGATAAATGATTTTAATGAAATACCTGAATTAAACTTGATTAAAAATATTTTCGATGGAATTAAAGTTTTTTTTGTATCTGTTATTTATTATGTAATAGCTTTAGTTATAGTCACACTCATTGCTATAGGAACTGGAGTAATTAATAATGTTGGAAGAATTATTCTGATATATTTGACTTATGGTCCTGATGCAGTTATTCCTTCATCAATATTAGCTAACTCTGGAGATATCATAGTAATTATAATCATTATCTGGATTATTTTAGTATTGATTTCCACACTATTTTTAGCCATAGCCCTTTCAAGAATGGCAAAAACAGATAGTATTAAAGCTGCTTTTGAATTATCAAATATTTTTGCAGATATTCTTAAAATTGGATGGATGAATTATATAATTCTAGCTATTCTGCATATGGTCATATTAGCTATTTTCTTTGTAATTGCCATTATAATTTCTATTATTCCATTTATAGGATTTGTCACGGTTTTATTACTAATAATTCCATTTTTAATCATATTTAACTCAAGAACACTTGGTTTGATATATAAAAAATCAATTGAGTAATTTTGTATTTTTATTTCTTGTTGTTATTTTTTCTTTTTTTAAAGTTTATTTTAAATCCAAAATTATGAACTAATGGGCTAAATACTATTTTTAATTTTTTTCAGTTTTTTATAATAATTTATACAAATTTATAATAATTTATAATAATTTATACAAATTTATATTAATTTTTATTCAATTCCATACAATATTCATACGAAAGTTATATATAAGCACTTAAATATATAGTAAAAATAACAAAAAATAATAATTTTTTGTGTATGAGGTGAAAATATGGATATTGTAGAACTTTTTAAAGATTCATTAATTTTTCCAACTAAAGATTGGAATAAATTTTTTATATTGGGAATAGTTATTCTTGTACTAAGTATTGTTAGTATTTTAGGAGCATTTGGATTAGCATTACGTCAATATATTGGTGCAGATATTATGGCAGCTATTTCATTTATTTTATTGTTTATTTTAAGTGTAATTGTTTTTGGATATGCATTGAGTATAACTAGAGAAACTATAAAGAATGAAGATGGAGATATACCTGCATTGGATTTGATTACAAATATTATTGACGGAATCAAAGTCTTTGTTTTACGCATTGTCTATTACATAATTCCTGCTATAGTAGCTTTAATTATAGCCTTTGCAACTGGAGCATTTAATAACTTATATCGTGTGTTGGTTTTATCTTTTGCATCTGGAGCAAATCCAATACCTCAAGATCTTTTATTAAGTCTTGTTTTCAGTATTATACCTGTTTTCTTTATTGGAGGAATCGTTCTCTTAATTTTTTCAGTACTTTTATTGGCAGCTGTAGCAGTTTTAGCAGAAACTGGAAGTTTAATGGCAGCTATTAATATGTTAGATGTATTTAAGAAAATTGGTGAAATTGGTTGGGGATCTTATATAATATGGCTTATTATTTATGTAATATTGATTTTTGCTATTGCTATGATTAGTGCTTTCTTTGAGGCAATTCCATTTGTTGGAATAATAATTGTACTATTGTTCTTTAGACCTTATATGGAGATATTTGCTGCCAGAACTCTTGGTTTAATATACAATGAGTCAAAAAAATAAGTTGATTATTTAATTTAACTTATTTTTTTCTTTTATTTTTTTACAACTATCTTTTTCTTTCTTTTTTCTTTGAGTTAATGGCAAATATGAATTTTAATTTGAAAATATTCAATGATTTAATTTATAGAATTTTTATAGAATAATATTTATTATATAGAATCATATTTTAATAGAATATTTTTATAGAATATTTTTATAGAATATTTTTATAGAATATTTTCTTTATAGAATAATATTTTTATAGAATTTTAATAGAATATTTTTATAGAATATTTTCTTTATAGAATAATATTTTAATAGAATATTTTTATAAAATATTTATAGTATAAGACTTAATTTTCTGCAATAAATTTATCTTTCCATTCTTTCGTGAACGAGGGTCTATCAATGATTTCCCAGAATATTTTTTTAAATCGATTAATTAAATATGCTTCACTTT
>WRCI01000132.1 GCA_009784145.1 Methanobrevibacter sp. | reverse complement strand
TTAATTGAAATATTTTTAATTTATATTTAAATTCAATATAAAACTAATATTGAATATAAAATAATATAAAAACTTTATATAAAAAATATATAAAATATATTTAATTATAAAAAATTGTTAAATATTCATTTAAAATATTTTAATTTATTATTAAACTATTAATACTTTTTAATTTATTATTAAGCTATTATTTTAATTTATTATTTTAATTTAATTCAATTTTAATACTTATAGGTGAATAAATGCCAGAAAAGCGTGACTATTATGATGTTCTCGGAATTGAAAAGGGAGCAGATAAGAAAAAGATAAAAAAAGCTTATCGTAAATTAGCTATGAAATACCATCCAGATGTTTCAGAAGATGAAGGAGCTACTGAAAAATTTAAAGAGATAAGTGAAGCTTACGCTGTTTTATCTGATGAGGAAAAAAGGCAAACTTATGATCAATTTGGTCATGCTGGTATGGATGGGTTTTCTAATGAAGATATATTCCGAAATGTCAATTTTGAAGACATTTTCCAAGGATTTGGTGGTGGATTTGATGTGGGAAATATTTTCGACATGTTTGGATTTGGTGGTGGCAGAGCTAGACATGGTCCTCAGAGAGGATCTGATATTTACACTGAAATAGATATAACACTTGAAGAAGCTGCTTCAGGCATTGAAGAAGATATAACAATCAACAGAGATGTAGAATGTCCAACTTGCCATGGAAGTAAATCAGAACCTGGAAGTGAAGCAGAAACTTGTCAAACCTGTGGAGGAACAGGTCAAGTAAAACAAGTGACCAATACTATTTTAGGGCAGATGATGAATGTTAGACCTTGTCCTGATTGTGGAGGAGAAGGGAAAATCATTACAAATCCTTGTAAAAATTGTAATGGAAGAGGAAAAGTTAAAAAAAGTAATGTAATTAGTATAAAAATACCTGCAGGTGTTGAATCTGGAGCCCGTCTTCGTGTATCTAATGAGGGAAATGCAGGAGATCGACATGGTGGTTACGGTGATTTAATCGTTCTAATCAATGTTGAACCACATGAGTTATTTGAACGTTCTGGACCTAATCTTTACTTTGAACAACAAATTAGCTTTCCACAAGCAAGCCTTGGAGACACTATAGATATTCCTACTATTGATGGTGAAGTAGAGCTAAAAATACCTCCTGGAACTCAAAGTGGAAGTGTTTTCCGTTTAAGAGGACAAGGTATGCCTGTACTTCGAAGAAATGGAAAAGGAAATCTTTATGTTACAGCTAATGTAGTTGTTCCTCAAAAATTAAACGAAAATCAAAAGAAATTACTTAAAGAATTTGCTGAAATAAGTGGAGAAGAAATCCACACCTATGAAAAAGGATTTTTTGATAAATTCAAAGAAGCTATAAATCATTGAAATTATAGTCTATTACCAAATATTTGCAACAGACGATTAAATTTTAATAATAATTACAATTATAATCAATGATAAATAGGGTTAGCTTTCATTACTTCAGTTCCTCTAATAAGAAGTAAATAAGTTCTACCTTGCTTGTCAAAAGCAATACCTTCAGATTCACGTTTAGTGGCTAGTACTGTATAATGCAAATCTTGTTGAGTTAAAGTACCTTTATTTAATTTTTTAAGAGCTAGTGTATAAAAAGCTCCATCAGAAACAATATAAAATCTTTTTGTAACATGATTTATTCCAATAACTTGAGTTATAGTTCCTGGACGGTTAGAAATGTTAGCTAAAAGGGTAGATTCAACTTTATTATTAATGATTCTATTTTTAAAAATTAGTATGGATTTTGTATCTCTATTTCTAGTGAAATAAAAGTTTCCTTCTCTATCAAAAGTTAAAGTACGCGGTGAAGTCATTTTTTTACCATTATAATTTAATGAAAACTTAATAATTGATATAGGTTTAAGTGTTTTCATACTAATGCGCATTAACTTTATTTTTGTAGAACTAGGATGAACATCTCGTAACATCCACAAAGATTTAGTTTTTGGGTTGTAAGATAAAGTTTGACCATGTCCTATATTAAATATTGGTCCTTTTTTAACTCCTTTTAAAATATTTTTTTGTCGACTAGTTAGGTTTTCTTTATCTCTTAGTGCAGCTCCCAATTTACGTAGCTCAACTAGTCCTTTTCCAGAGTTAAGTTTATATTTTTTTAGAATATTCATGTCATATCTAACTATAAAACCTCTATTTAAATTATAACCTGAAGAAGATACAACATACATATATTTTCCTTGTATAAGCATTGATTGGCAATTATACCAGTATTCCCATCCATTGGAATTTTTCCAAGACATTGGAAGGAAATATTCTGTTCTAAATGTATATTTTTTATTACCTGCTTTGGTTTTAATTATATTCTTTTTTGTTTCGAAACCTGTTGTTTCACCATAACGTGAGGATATAGAATATTTTACAGGTTGTTGCACGAATTTAGGTGCATTTTCATTGTTTATTTCAAGGGTTTTTTCAGTATCAACTGTAAAAGTACCAATATCTTTAGTAGGAACTGCATTAACTGTAGAAAAAATTGATAAGATAAGCAGTATTGACAAAAAAATGAGTATATTTATAATAATTTTATTTTTATTAAATTTCAAAAATTACACCTAATGTAAAAATGACATTTATTTAGTTAATTTTACCGAACATTTTACATTCTGTACATTAAACCATATATAATTTATTGTTTTTTTTAGATTTTATTGTTAAAATATATTTAAATATAATTTTATATTATATTTTCATAATAGTTTATTATATCATATTTTATAATAATTTCTTAATTTTCTAAATAATTATAATCTATAAAATATTTAAAATAATATTTATAAATAAAATATTTAAAAACATAGAATTTAATTTATTAAAAAAAGGTTTTAAACAGATTTAAGTACTTCTGTACCTCTAAGAACAAGTAAATAGCTATTTCCTTTATTATCAAAACTTACTCCTTCAAATTCACGAGATGTGTCAAAGATATAATATCTAAAATCATCGGGGCTTAAGGTACGATTTCGCAATTTTTCTATAGGTAGGGTATAAAATACACCATCAGATACTAAATAAAGTCTATTATTAGAAGGATTTACAGCTAACGATTGTGAATATGTTCCTGGACGATTTTGAATAGTTAGCAGTGGCTTAATTTTCACAGTATCATTTTCAATGTTTCCAGTAAATATAGTAACATAACCATTAGGATTCCTTTCAGTTTTTTTAACATAATCTGTATAAAAATTTCCTTCACTATCAAAAGCTAAATTACGGAATGAGTTAATACTATTATTATTAAGTTTAGCTGAAACTTCATAGATTTTTTCTTGTTTCAATGTTTCATTATTAATACGCATTAACTTAAGTGTATTTCCTGAACCATCATCTTGCCAAAGCCATAATGTTTTAGTTTTAGGATTAATGGATAAAGATTGACCATGACCCGTATTGAAAACTGGTCCTATTTTAATTGCATTTTTCAAACGTTTTTGTTTATTAGTTAATTTATTACCATGATATATATCAAGACCAAGTTTTCTTAAAGCCCAAATTCCTTTTTCATTATTTGCATTATATGTATTTAATAGTTCCATATCATATCTAACTATGAATCCTTTATTTTCATTATAACCTGAAGAAGACAAAATATACATATATTTTCCATCAATAGCTATGGCTTGACTATTATACCAATATTGAGAAGGATAATAATAGTTTTCTAATGCCTTCCAAAGAGTTGGAAGAAAATATTCTGTTATAAATGTATAATTTTTACTTTCTTCAGTTGTGGAAATTGTATTTTTTTCTGTTTCAATAATATTTCCTTGACTAAATGAAAAAGATTCTCCATAAGATTCACCAATTGTTACAAAATCAGGAGCATTTGTGTTATTTATAAATAATGGTTTATAATCTGTTTTGTTTGTCTTATCATTTAAATTAAAAATGTCTTCAGAAAATATCCAAAAAGAAGCTCCAACTACAATAATTAAAAAAATTAGTAAGATTAAAACAATTTTAAATGATTTTTTACTTAATATCATAATTCACCTAGATATTAATTTGAGATTTTCTGTATATTTATCAAATTATTTAAATGTTTTTATTGTATTTCACTTCTGTCAACTTAAAAAAAAATTTATTTTATATTTGCAATGATTTGATATTTCATTTAAATGTAAATTAAAAAATTTAATTAAATTGTATTCAAATTTTTAAGAAAATTTTCTTAAGTTG
>WRCI01000131.1 GCA_009784145.1 Methanobrevibacter sp. | reverse complement strand
GATATTTTACTTCACGATGAAACATTATTTCATAATATAAATGCATTCAATCCAGACTACATGCCTGAAAATTATAATTTCAGAGATTCACAAATGGAAGGAATGGCAATGGCTATTCGTCCAGCTTTAAGGGATGGAAGACCAGTTAATGCAATTATAATGGGTTCTTGTGCTACTGGAAAAACAACAGCTGTTAAAAAAGTTTTTGAAATGGTTGAAAAAACTTCAAACAAAATTTATTGTTGTTATATTAATTGTCAGTTGCATACATCTCGTTTTAATATATTTGCTCAAATTTACAAAAAATTATTTGGTTTCACACCTCCTGAAACTGGAATTCCTGCTAATAAGATATATGAAGACATAATGAAACATTTAATTAAGGAAAACAAGGCACTTCTTGTTGCTTTTGATGATGTTGATTATTTATTCCAAAACAACTTGATTAATAAAATTTTTTATGATATTTTAAGAGCTTATGAAGAGTTTCCAGGAGTTAGGACTGGTTTATTTGGAATTCTATCTGAATTAGAATTTAGATTTGCACTTGATAGAAATGTAAATACAGTTTTCATACCACAAGAAATTGTTTTTCAACCATATAATAGATCAGAAATTCTTAATATTTTAACTGATAGAGCTAAAGCAGGTTTTTATCCAGGTGTTATTAGTGATGATATCTTGGAAGAAATCACTGATTATGCACTTGATAATGGAGATTTAAGAACTGGAATAGATCTTTTACGTGTTTGTGGAAATATAGCTGAAGCTAATGCTTCAAGAACTATAGAAGAGTCTCATTTAGAAGAAGCTAAGTCTAAAACTGTTTCTTTAAAGTTAGTTGGAATTTTAGATTCTTTAAGTGAACATGAAAAAATTTTACTAAAAATTATTGCAAATAATCAAAATTTAAAATCTGGTCAATTATCTAAAAAATTTGAAAAAGAAACAAATCGCACATATTCTACATTTAATAGAACTTTGAAAAAATTAGAATTTTTAAGGTTGATAGATACAAAACTTACAGGAAAAGGGGTTAGAGGAAATTCAAGAGAAATCATGTTGAGATTTAATCCTGAAGAAGTGAATAAATGTATCTTATAGATACTTTATTTTCCATGTTCTGCAAATATCAACCATTTTTACTCAAATTTAATATTTTCTTTGAAAATACTTAAGATTAAATCAATTTTGGATTTAATAGATTAAATTAATCTCAGATTTCCAACTTTAGGAAAAATATTAATCTAAATTGGGAATTGTACTATCAAAACCCATTGTATATTTTTAATTTAATAATTAAGTTTTAGCAACTTAATTGTTTAGTAATCAAATTTCAATAACTTAACTGTTCATTAATTAAGTTTTAGTAACTTAAACTGCTTAGTAATTAAACTTTAATAATTTAATTGTTCACTAATTAAGTTTTATCAACTTAAACTGCTTAATAATCAAATAAACTACTTAATACTAATCAAACCTTTAAATAATTAATAGTATACTTATTCATTGACTTATGAGAGTATATTTATAGGTGAAAATATGATTTAAATAAGTATACTAAAGATTTAAGATTTTGCATGGATCAACTCATAGTTGATTTAGCTACAATAGTTGGTAGTATAGAGCTAAGTATATCCTAAATTATTATAAAATATTTTGCTGTTATATGCCAAATACAACATTAGGATCGGGGGTTGTAGCTATAGATAGTACACTAAAAAGCAATACTACAAAAACAGAGAGTATCACCATGCAAGCTTGAAAACTTATGTTATTAAAGAAAAAAACATCTGAAATATTGGTTTTTTTTCTTAAATCATTTCTTAAATAGGGGGTTGCGCCTCTTGACATTTTATCACTCAAATTTTATCATTTATCTTCTAATCTATTATCATTTGCATTGTTATTTATTTTGATTCATCTAATGAATTCACAATCATAATGAGTTGAAAAACACATATAAAGAAAATCCGAGAGTGCTTATGAAAACTAATATTTTATTTTAGAAAAATGGATTAAATTTATTTTTTTCTAGTAAAATTTAATAATATATCTTTAAACCATGTGCAAAACAGAGTTAATATCTTTGTGATTATTATGAATACTAAAAATAAGAATATTCTTAAAAATATTGATAAAAAATATGAATTTTTTGATGTTACTGCAGATATTGGATTTTGGGCTTATGGAAAGACCATAGAAGAATCTTTTGAAAATGCAGCTTTAGCTATGTTTGATGTAATTACAAATCTTGAAAAAGTAGCTAAAAAAGAAGTACGAAATATTAATGTTGAATCAGAGGATATTGTATCTTTATTATATGATTTTTTAGAAGAACTTTTAATTATCCATGAGGTGGATTTAATCATGTTTTCTAATTTTGAGCTAGCTATTAAAAAGGAAAATAATAATGAAAATGAAGTTTATAAATTAAAAGCAATAGCTATTGGTGAAAATATAGATTATAATATTCATGAAAGAAGAAGTGAGGTTAAAGCTATAACTTTTCACATGATGGAAGTTTTATGTGAAGACATTTGTAAAGTTAGGGTTATTTTGGATTTATAATAGCTTTTAAAGCCATATATCTAATTTTATAGATTATTTTTTATTACTTCTTTATTAGTTTTTTTTTAATTAATTGGTAGATTGAATTTCTTGATTAACTTTCTATATTCAAAAGTGTTTCCAGAACTTTAAATCCTTTTGCTGTAAGCATATATTCTTGATGTGTTTGTTTTTGAAATATTAAATCGTTTTTTTGTAGTTTGTTTATATGAAAAATAAGGTTTCCTCCTTTTAAATTGGTTAAATTAGAGAGAGATGAAAAACTTTGAGGTTCAAAAGCTATTGATTTTAAGATTTTAAGTCTTTTTTCATGAGATATTGGGTTTAAAACAGTTTTTACTAGTTTTTTTTCGTCTATATTGGAGATTTTTTTCTTATCATTCTCTTTTTGATTATCATAAAACTTGATGGATTTGACTATATTCACTTGATCTTCAAAGATATTAGAAACCTCATTAAAACATACATCACACTCTTCTTTTTGTTTATTTTTTTTAATTTTTTCAAATGCAGTTTTACTTTTATTTATTTTCTCTTTTGAAATGTTATTTGGGGTTAAATTGTCTGTATGTTTTTTTAAGTATTTTTCAAAAACATTTTTACATTCTTCCCTCATATCACAAGGATTCACCATCCTTTGTTCTAATTCAGGATTAATTTTATTTATCATATATCCATTCATAGAACTGATAAATTCATTTTTGAGATTTGAATACATAAGATTCAGATATTCTTCATTGGATTTTTCGATTAAGTTTTTAATGTCTTTATGAATGTCTTTGATTTGTTCTTTAATTTCAAGCATTGTATCTTGATTATAGTGACTATTTTCTTTATTAAGTTTTTGAAAATCTTTTTTAGGAGTGTTTTTTATATTCATTTTATCCTCTTTATAGGTTTTAATGTATTTTGATGAATAAATTTAAATAATTTTTTTTTGAATTGAATATTATAGAAGTTTTTATAAACTTATTTTTTAGTTTTTATAAAGTTATTTTTTAGTTTTTATAAAGTTATTTTTTAGTTTTTATAAAGTTATTTTTTAGTTTTTATAAACTTATTTTTTAGTTTTTATAGAAAATTTTTTAGTTATATAACTATATTTAAGTACATTTTTATGACGATAAAGTATATATTTATATCTATTTATAATTTATATTATAGAACATTTAAAATTTTCTATCGATATTTAAAATGTCTTTTAGTATTTTATTGTTCTATGTTAATGTAAAATTAAAAGTAAAATCAAAAAATGAGGTAAAAAAATGTCAGTAAAAGAAGAGATTCATGGTCAAATTGTTGGAGCATTAGAAGGAGCTAAATTTCCTATTAAAACACCAGATGAATTATTTGATGCATTGCCAGATGGTCCAGATACTACATGTAAATCTGGAGATGTTGTTTTAAAAGCATCTGATGCAGGAAAAGTTTTATCTGGAGATGATTTCCCATTTGAATCAGCTGAAGATGTCGCATCAACAATTGTAGATAAAGCAGGTCTTTAAGAGCCTGGTTAAAGTTTTTTATTTTATTTTATTTTTTTATTTATTTTCTATTTTATTTTTTATTTTTTTCTATTATATTTTTAATATTTATATTTCATTATTTATTGAAATTTTATACAATTTATATAAAATATAAAAATTTAGTAAATTTTAATAATTGTATAAGATAAATAATATGATAT
>WRCI01000130.1 GCA_009784145.1 Methanobrevibacter sp. | reverse complement strand
TTCATTATTTTAATATAATTCTTAATAAATTCATTATAAAATATTTTATAATATAAATTTTATATAATAATAATAATAATAATATAATTTTTATAAATTTTAATATAAATTTTAATTTAATAACATGAAAATTAGATAATAATTATATAATTATATTAAAAGTATATAATAATATAGATGGGTTTGAAGTTGTATAAAAAGTTATTGTTTAAAAAAATATTTTAACTATACAAAATTATAAAAATTATAGCTATAAAATATAAAATTTAGGATTTATTAGAAGCTAATAGCTTCTTAATATATCTTTTAGACCAAATATATGCAAAAATTGCACCTAATGCATTTCCAATAACTATTCCCCACCAAACACCATATTGTCCCATTCCTAATGGAACTGCTAAAATGTAAGCAAAGGCAATCTCAAGAATAATAACCCTAATAAGAGCTATAAGCATTGAATCTAATCCTTTTCCAAGACCTTTAAAAATAGAAGTAGATGAAACTCCAATAGGTATAAAAATCATAGCCAATGAAACTATTCTTAAAAAATCCGTGCAAAATGGCTGAATAGATGCAGATTCAGGAGAATATGCAAATAAATAGCTTATATAAGGAGCAAGTAAGAAAATAGCTCCTGCCATGACTATGACTACAATTAGTCCTATTTTTATTCCATAATTATGAATTATATTAATGTTTTCAAATTTTTTTGCTCCTAAAGATGCTCCAGTTACAGCTACTATAGACACTCCGATAGCCATAATAGGAACTGCAGCTACCATAATCACTCTCCAACTAGCAGTATAAACAGCTACCCCATCAACTCCAGACACAAACATTAATATTACATTTAATGATCCTGAAAGTATAGCTATCATTAAAAATTCAGTTCCTGCAGGTAAACCTACACCTAATATTTGATTAATAAGTTTACTACTATAAACAAATTCTTTTATTGAGAATTTTATGTATGTATCTTTTTTAAACCAATACAAAAGTAAAATTGATGAAAATATAAGAGAAATAATAGTAGCTATTGCTGCTCCTTTAATTCCCATATTTAAATAATAAATAAACAATGGATCAAGAAATATATTTAAAATAGCTCCAAATAACATTGCATAAGTAGCTTTGGCAACATTTCCCTCAGCTCTAAAAATACCATAAGCAGTAGAAGAAAAAACAATGAATAATGAGCCTCCAAATAAAATTCTACCATATTCCACTCCTAAAGATAGAGTTTCTCCTGCCCCCATCATTATAAGAATTGGTTCTAAAAATAACCCAAAAATAACTGTGAAAATGATGGTCATGACAACCATGAGAAGTATTGCATGAAGTGCTGCATTATTTGCTTGTTTTTTATCTTTTGCACCAATATAGCGAGATATTATAGCTGTAGCTCCAGCCCCAAGACCATTTGAAAATCCCATAACTATTAAAAACACAGGATGAACAAATCCAATAGCTGCAAGAGCCAAATCTCCAAGACCAGCTACCCAAATTCCATTAATAAGAGAGTATAATGAACTTATCACCATAGCTATCATTGTTGGAACTGATAGCTTTAAAATAGCTTGTTTTGGATCTCCCAATAATATAGCTACATCTTTCCTCTCTTCTACTTCTACCATGACAATCACAAAATAATTATAACCATATTTGTGGAACTGTCTAAAACTTTCAAATTATATAACAATTATATATAAAACTTTCAAAATATATAACAATTATATATAAAACTTTCAAAATATATAACAATTATATATAAAACTTTCAAAATATATAACAATTATATATAAAACTTTCAAAATATATAAGATATTATAAATTATATAACAATTATATCATTTAGGAGAAAATTTATGAATATCCTCAGGACATAAATTCTTTTACACTATCCAAGATTGCATTGCTATTTCTACTACTTACTTTTCTGTTATTAGCTCCACTCATTGTTGAGTTTCTAAGACCGGTTCGTGTTTTAACGAATTTGTCAGACTTTTGAAGATTTTCCATTGCAGCTTTGGTTTCACTTTCATGATAATGCCTAGCATTAGTATTACGATATCTATAATAATAGTATGCAAAAAATATAAACCCTGCAAGAGCAAAAACCCAACTATACTCCTGATCAACGAATATATTTACAAATATTGCTACAATAATTCCTAATACTTCCACTATACCTGAAATACCAAGTAACTTAGGCATATTTATTGGTATACTTCCCATTGTTTCTTTTGTTCTAGCATTTACTGCAACATAATGTAAAAGTTTTTTTCCATTATTTTTAACTTGTTGATAACTATATAGCCATACAGGCAAATATGCAGCTTTCCATTGTTTGCCTTTAACATTTAATTCTTCACTTGACCATTTAACGCCCCTATCATATCGTGTTAAAGTTTTGTTAGCTTGAAATCTTGCAATATCCTTTGCTTGATCAATTACTATGCCTCTTAATTGTTCAATATTTGTATCACGTTTTTCAGAGTTATAACCTTTCAAATAGTTAGCATTCCATTTCGCACTATTTTCAGTGTCAAATGGCATAATAGAATTTATTATATTGTTTGTTTTTTCAGATGATTTATTATCTTTTAATTTATCAACACTTGATTCAATTGTTAATCCATCAATAATTATGTCAAATTCACGTTCAACATCATATAAATTTGCATCATAATATGTTTTCTTATCATCATCAGTTCCACGAGTATATCTTCTAAGTTCTTCCTCTCCTTGACCTGACAATTTTGAATGAGCATTGACATCAACAACCATATAGGGTAAATAAACTCCCATAACATTTTTTGTGGTAAATTCTTTTCTGAATGTTGGATGTGCAAAAAATTTTCTCTTCTCTACAAAGTCTTCAATTTCTGCTTTGGCTTGATCTTTTTTTAATTTAAATGGCAATACAATATCAGGTATAGCACCATTTGGAATTTGTTGATTAATTGATAATGTGTTTCTGCACCAATGACATCTTGCTTGGCTAGCTTCATTTGTATCAATTACTACCTCAGCTCCACAACTACTACATTTTAAAGTCAAAACATCCTCAACATCTGCAATAATATCTTGAGCTCCTGAACCTATAACTTCACCTTCTAAGTTACGTAAATCTGTTTCCATTCCAGTTACTTTTTCTATCTCAAATTCATGTCTGCAAAAGTTACATCTTAATTTTCCAGTATTTGGATTAAGTGAAATATCTGTTGACCCACATTTAGGACATTTAATCTGCCCATCTTTAACATCTTCATTTGTTTGAACAACTTCAACACCATCATTTGTTTGAACAACTTCAACACCATCATTTGTTTGAACAATTTTAGATTCACTGCCAGAAGAATCTTCTTCATTATTATTTGGATTTTCTGAATTATCTTCTTCATTATTATTTGGATTTTCCAAATTATTTATTTTCTCTTCTGCCATAAATTAGTCCCCAAGAACCTTAAATTTTTCTTTATCAAATTCTTCTTGTGTTATAACTCCAGCATCAAGTAATTTTTTAAGTTTTAATAATTTATCATAAGGATCTTCTTCTTTAGGTTCTGATGATGGTTGTGCTTGTTGCTCATTTCCTTGTTGTTGTTGAGCTTGCTGCTCTTGTTGCTGAGCTTGCTGTTGCTGTTGTTGTGGTTGTTGTTGAATATATTGTGATTGAGGTGTTTCTCCATTTTGTTGCATAGCACCTGTCACACCACCAGCTGCATTCATTCCCATTCCCATAAATGCCATATTTGCTCCACCACCAGATTCTCCTGCTGATTCCATACCACGTGCAACTGATTGTTGCATAAATGAGTTTCCACGTGCTCCAGATAAAGCGTCTGCTTTTTTAACATCACTTAACAATGTCTTTGTATCTTCATCATATTCGATTGCTTGTATAGCAACTTTAATTATTTCAAGTCCTCTGTCTGTTTTCCATTGGTATCCATCTTCTACAGCTTGTGATAAAGATGCAGCAAATCCAATTTGATCTCCTTGAATTTTAGCAATACGATTTCCTTTACTAGGATCATTAGTATAATTTGAAAATGCTGCTGCTAAGCTACTTACAACTTCATTAAATAGTTGTGAAGCAGCATCATTATCCATATCTCCAAAATCAAACAATGGTGAATCTGGTTGTAAATACATAGCTGGTACAAAATTCTTTACAAATAATATTGGGTCAACTATTTTTAAAGTGTATGTTCCTCTTGTAATTGCTCCAACTTGTGCACCTAAATATGCATCATCCCAATATATTTCTGA
>WRCI01000129.1 GCA_009784145.1 Methanobrevibacter sp. | reverse complement strand
TCATGTTTATAGAGTTTTAATAATTTATTATCATGTTTATAGAGTTTTAATAATTTATTATCATGTTTATAGAGTTTTAATAATTTATTATCATGTTTATAGAGTTTTAATAATTTATTATCATGTTTATAAGGATTTAATAATTTATTTATATATTTATAGGGATTTAATAATTATTTGCATGTTTATAGGGATTTAATAATTTATTTATAGTATTTATAGAGTTTTAATAATTTCATCGAAATACAGGGTTGAGGGGTTTAATTGCATATAAAAAATATAAGATTAATATTTAATGGTCCAGTATTCACTATTTTATATGGGATTTATATTTACATACTTCTTACATTAATATCAAATTTATTTAATGGAGTAGCTAGTGATTTTATATTACCTATTACATTAACCATTTCCTTAATTTATTTAATAGCTACAATATTTGAAATGTTAATACCTAATCCAGTTACAAGCATCTTAGCTTTTTTTTCAGAGATATTTAAAGGAACTTCTGTTTATCTTATTCTATTCACAATAGCTATTTATATCATAAGATTTATTTTGACTTTTGTTCAAATAACTATTCCTGAATGGGTCATTGCAACTTTATTATTTGGTGTTGTTTTTTTAATAGCTATTTATGCAGTCTACAACGCAGATAAAATAAGAATTAAAAATATTGAATTAGAATTTTCTAACTTAGAGAAACCTTTAAAGTTTATTCATATTTCTGATCTTCATATAGGAGCTATTAGGAAAAATAGATTATTAAAAAATATTGTAAAAGAAGTAAATAAGATTTGTGATGATAATAAAGATAAAAACAGTATTGATGATGAAAATGGTAAGGATAATGGAAATAATGAGGATAATAGGAATAGTAATGATAATGTAAATAGTAAGGATAATAAGAATAGTGAGGATAATAAGAATAGTGATGATAGTAGGAATAGTAAGAATAATGGAAATAATAATGATGATGAAAATAATATAGATTTTCTTGTTATCACTGGAGATTTAGCTGATGGTAGTTGTCCAATATATCCAAATTCTTTTGAACATTTAGCTGAATCAAAAGTTCCCATTTATTTTGCTTTTGGAAATCATGATTTTTATCCAGGAATAGATAATGTTCTTAAAGCAACTGATGTTGCCAATATTAAGGTACTTTATAATGAAATGGTTGATATAAAAGGAACACAATTAATAGGTATTCCTTTTGGAAGTTTTGGATTTGACAATAGAATAATTAGAAAAAATGCTTTTAATTTTGATAAGAGTTCTGATAAATATAATAATGGCTTTGATTTTGAGAGTATTGATGAATTTAAAACATCTATACTTTTACATCACGTTCCTGTATCTTGGGATTTATTTAAGGAACTGGGCGTTGATTTAGTATTGTCTGGTCATACTCATGGAGGGCAACTTTTCCCATTTAATTTTATTGTAAAAAAGATTTTTCCTTATTTTCGAGGATTATATAATGATGATGGAAAATATTTATATGTTTCTGAGGGTATTGGGACACTCACTCCTCCAATGAGATTAGGAACCAGTGCTGAAATGGTTGTTTTTCATTTAAAATCTAAATAATTAGATAATAGTTAATGAATTAATTTATTTTTTATTTTAAGAGTTTCTTTTATAATTTTTTATAACTTTATAACTTTATAATTTTATAATTTTTTATATTTTTTTTTATAATTTTATAATTTATATATTTTATATAATATTTTATAGTTTATATAGAATGTTTTATATAGAAAGAATATTTGATATAGATTAGTTTTATATAATTTTTTATATAATTTTTTATATAATTTTTTATATAATTTTTTATATAATTTTTTATATAATTTTTTATATATGAAAATTTTTTTATACTATGAATTATAATAATTAAAATCTATGCAAATTGTAGCTGATGTTGGAGGAATTCCTGGTAAAGACTGTAGAGGGTTCTGTAAATATTGTTATTTTAGAAAAGTTAAACCAATAGAACCTCTTGGTTGTAAAGATTGTTTTTCTGGAAAAGTAGGTTGTCCTCAATGTAATGAAGGAGTAACTGAAACTAAAAACGAATTTAAAATGCCCTTTTTTGTGGTGAATGAGGTTCAAACTACTTTGATGATGACTAATCTAAATGATAAGAATCTTAAAGTTAATATAAGCGGGGGTGGTGATGTAAGTTGTTACCCTCACCTTGAAGAATTAACTGGAACTTTATATCAATTTGAAATACCAATGCATCTTGGATACACTAGTGGTAAAGGAATTGATGATGGAAACATAGCTACAAGACTAATAAATCATGGTGTTGATGAAGTAACTTTCACACTATTTTCAGATAATCCTGATTTAAGAGCTAAATGGATGTTAGATCCTAATCCTGAAGAGTCTCTTAAAGCAGCTAAACTATTTGCAGAAAGTACAGAATTACATGCAGCTACAATTGTGCTTCCAGGTATTAATGATGGGGATATTTTACACCAAACATGTTCAACCCTTGAAGATTGGGGTGCAAAAGCATTGATTCTTATGAGGTTTGCTAATACAACTAATCAAGGACTTATATTGGGAAATGGTCCTATAATTAAAGATATTACTCCGCACACTGTAGAGGAATTTCAAAAATTAGTGGAAGATATTAATAAGCAGTACAATCTCCGTGTAACTGGAACCCCTGTTTGTGATCCTGAAACTGGAGCTCCTTTTGCATTAGCAGATCTTGATAATGAGATATACCTTCAATTTATTCAAGAAATTACTGGAGAGGCTACAATCATAAGTTCAAGAATAGCTGCTCCTTATATAGAAAAAATATTTAATAGTCTGGGGGCTGACGATGTTAATGTAGTTGCTACAAAGAAAGATATTGCTTGTTTAATCACAAAAGAAGATTTTGAAGATTTGGATTTAGGAGATATAAAAGAAACTGCTATTATTCCTGGAAGATGTTTCATTCATCAAAATGATGCAGAAAGAATACTTAGTGCTGATGGTATTGAAAGAATCGTTGGTAGAGGTCCTGAAAAGCTAAGTGTTGATGGTGAAATGAGCGGAACTCTTAGCCAAGAAAATGTAATAGAAAAAGAACTTGAGTTATTTAGAGATTTAGTAGAAGCTATTAATTTCTTTGGAATGAAAAAAGTTTGTATATTTCATTTTTAAATATTGATTTTTAAGTTACTAGACTAATTTAATGTTTAGAATTTAATTTTTTTATTTTGTTTGTTGTAATTTATACTTATAAATATTAATATTATATTTTTATTAAATGATAACTATATATTTTATCAGATTATTTTATTATATTTTATTATAAATATTTTATTATATATTATATAAATTTTATAAATTGATATAAAACAATAAGATACAGAATCTTTTATAGGACATAGAATTTTATGATAATATAATTATATAGTATATATAAAATAAATAGAATATAATAATTATATAATATACTCATATAAAATATATATTATAGTATATATAATGTAAAATATAGTATATAAAATATAAATTATTACATATATAATATATAATCATAGTATATATAAAATAGAATTTGTATGTTTATTTAAGCATTTTAGAAATATCTTATTTTCAAAATAGAGTATTGATTAAAAATCAGATTTACTTAAAAAAAAGTCAAGTTAATTTTATTAAAATCTTTATTAATTTTTGTAATACTTTAATTATTTTTTATATTTTCATTATTTTGTGTATTTTAATAAACAATTTTATATTTCAATATTATTTTTTTCTAAAATGTTTATATTATTAGTTATTATTTTGAGTTTTGTTTAATTTTCTTTTTTTATTTTTTTCTATTTTTGGCTTGATTATTTTTTATTTGTGTTTTTTGATTATTTTTTCATATATACGTTTTTTCTTGTTTTTTTAGTATAATCACTTTTAATAATACTTTATTTTTTGAAAATAAATATTTTA
Organism: Methanobrevibacter sp.; assembly: GCA_009784145.1. Classification (GTDB taxonomy): domain Archaea; phylum Methanobacteriota; class Methanobacteria; order Methanobacteriales; family Methanobacteriaceae; genus Methanobinarius. Next base: position 365 of record WRCI01000129.1, on the reverse strand, counting down.
TTTCTTTTTTCACTTTTTTCAAAGATTTTAATAAGATAAAAAAAGTATTACTTTCTAGTATCGAAATCTTACGCTTTTTCAGTACTTTTCTTACTTATAAGCTTTACTATTTGTTCCTAGAAATAACCTTTATAATATATATAAACTAAACTTAAATTTGTATACCAAATAGCTAATTATTGCTAAAATTTGCAATAGTGCTTACTCAATACAAGCTTAAAAATGACCGTTTGTTTTTGAGTGGTATATTAATAACTATATTTAGTTAGGAGGGAAAAAATGGCGAAGTTTGATGATAAAGTCGATTTGTACGACGATAGAGGGTCATTAGTAGAATCTGATGTACCTATCGAAGCCTTAAGCCC
>WRCI01000128.1 GCA_009784145.1 Methanobrevibacter sp. | reverse complement strand
TTTTAAGAAATAATTATTATTACCTTTACCCCTAATTCCAATATTTACTGATTTTATAGTGTTTTTCTCTAGAAGATTCCTATTTCCAACTAAATGAACAGCTACTTTCGCACCACTAATAACATTATTCTTAAAACTATTAAAACCAGATTTAGCCCTAATACCCACATTACTTTTACCAGAAATCTTATTTTTCAATACCAACTGATAACCATGCTCAGTAATATATATACCAATATGTTTCGAATTCCTAATTGTATTAAGCTCTATACGATTTGTTTGAGAATTCACATAAATACTTATACGATTCCTATTAAAAGTATTATTATAAACCCTAGTACTATGACCCTCAACAAAAACACCATAACTCCTAATATTAAAAATCCTATTGGAATACAAAACATTCTTAGAACCTGAAATGTAGATTCCGTTATTACAATTGTTTATATAGTTAAATGTTATATCATTTTGATTTCCAGCAATAAACATAGCTCTATTATTATCCAAAAAGCTATTTAAATTAATAGTGTTCTTTTCAGAAATAATATAAATTCCTAAAACATTTTTTATAAAAGTATTTTCCTTGATAATACTATTTGAAGAATTAGACCTGATACCTACCACATTAATATTTTCAAAGCGGTTGTTAGCTATTATAGCATCTTTACTATTAAGTAAATAAATTCCATCTCCCTTAATATCTTTAAAAGTATTGGAATAAATTAAAATAAAATCAGAAGCTCTTGAAGATAATCCTTGAATTAAAATATTTTGGATAATATTATTTCTAATACTAGCCACAGATAAATCCCTCAATACAATGCCTATCTTATTAGTATTCAAATTGTTATTATTAACATTAACATTATTAGAATATTCTACACTAATAGCAACATGAGAGTTTCTAATATTATTGGATGTAATATTAACATTCTTAGAATCAGTTAAATAAATACCTTCATTGTTATTATCTAAAAAATTATTTCTTATTTCACCTACATTAGAAGCTACATAAATTCCATCTTCAAAATTACCTATAACGCGATTATCAATTATATATATGTTAGAAGAAGATTGTGCAAAAATACCCTTACCATTATTATTTCTGATAGTATTATCTGAAATATTTGTTAATCGAGACTCTTCTATATTGATGCCTCCACGATTATTATTATTTATATTATTATTATTTATAAACCCATAATTAATAGTTTTAACCACAATACCAAATTCTGCATTTTCTTCAATTGTATTTCCAATAACATTTAAAAAATTTCCTTCCATTATATAAACACCATGCTGATTTTCAGAAATTTTGTTGTCATTTAAGTTAATTAAATAAGCATATTCAAACAAAACCCCTGCTTTTATATTATTGGTTATATTATTTTTAAAAATATTTAGAAACTCACAAGATTTAATATAAATTCCTCCATCGTTTCCAAAAATAGTATTTCCAGAAACAGTAGTATAATTAACATAATCATAGTGTTGGTAATTATTAAAAGTAGAATTATTCAATAAAATATTACTAACAATATTTTCTAAGTAAATAGCAGCCTTTGAATTGTTCGAAATGACATTATCGTTAATTTGAAGATTTTTTGAATTAGCTACATTAATACCGTGCTTACCTTTTTTCACAGTATTTTTATTTATTTTTGTATTATCAGAACTAGATACAAATATTCCATTATTCCCACTGTTTTCAATTTTATTACTTTTTATATTTACATTATCTGATTTTTCAACATTGATTCCATCATTATTGCTTCCATCAATAATATTTTCAGTGATTTCAATATCTCCACTATTCCCACTATTAATGACTGAAACACCATTACCCTTAGAATCAGAAATCCTATTATCTTCAATATACACATTATTAGAATCACTAACTGAAACACCATTATTTTTAGAATCAGAAATCGTGTTATTTTCAATATAAACATCAGTAGAATCACTAACTGAAACACCATTACTAACATTGGTTATAGTATTATTTGAAATATTAATGTTATTAGATGATTCAATGGAAATACCATCTCCTTCACTATTAAGTACAGTATTGTTGCTTATATTAGTATTATTAGAAGATTTAATATCTATAGACTTATTGTTGTTATCAAAAGTATTCTCTTCAATAACTAAATTATCATTATCTTCAGAGAGAATAGCTGTAACATAACCCGAAATATTGAAACCCGTTATTTTAACACCATTTTCTTGGATATTAAAAGCATACTCTTCACCATTTCCAATAAGCTGAACACCAACAGCACAAGTAATTTCAATAGTTTTATTAATAATTAATGATATAAACTCATAAATCCCATCAGAAGTATTAAAATGTAAAACAGAAATATCCTCAGTATTATCAATAAGGCTCTGAATAGTAGCACTATCCATACCTTGAGTTACATTAACCGTGCTAGCACTAGCTGAGGATAGCATTGAAAAAAACATCAATACAATGATTAGTACAAAAACATATTTTTTATTAAATAAATTCATGAAAATTGCCTCTTATTTTGTAATAGGAATATTTTAACAAATAGGAATGTTCTAATAAGAATATGGTTATTTGAAGCTATTAAATTAGAATTCATAACCATTATTACACTCCATAATCACTATTAAACTTCCCAACCATTATCTCCTGGATCTACCCATGTTGAAGTTTCTAATACTGGGAAAAGGATACCATTTTGACTAATTAGCATATAACCTAAAAAGTTGTCTGAATTATCAAAATAATGGAATGCCCAGACAGAAATGTAATTATTTGAATCTACCCTATTAGTGAAAGCAGAGAAATAATAATTTTTCGAAATTAGATATCCATTTGCAGTAGCATATGGATTTAATACATTGTAAGCTGCAGTTACAGTATTAACTGTTGTTTTAATAGAAAGGTTGAAGTATTCTAAAACTGGAACTCCTTCAGCTTCTTTAGTTATATGTGAATCACTATGACTCACTAAATGATGGTTGCAAACAAAATTCCAATAATCCCAATTATTAGTGGCAGTATAATAACTTCCTCCAGGTTGGGTTTTCATTTCTTGTAAGTAACCTTTGTAGTTAAGAGGTGCTGTAAAACCAACTGTGGCAGCATCAGCAAATAACCATTTACCATTAACATAAACTTTACTATAAACATGTCCTGAATGTCCTTCAAAAGGATATGCTTCTTTTTCAAAGAAAAATATAGCATGGTATTGAACTGGAATACCCTCAGATCGGCACAATGCAGCCATCACATTTGAAAATCCAACACAAAATGCTTTATAATTACCATTAGAGCCTTTTTTACTTAAAATATCTACAGCAGAGATATCTGCATTAAGTGTATAATCAATATTTTCTTGAACCCATTTATAAATTAATTTAGCTTTAGTATAATAATCATCACTTTTAACACCTTTAGTTATTTGTTTTGCAAGTGCAGCAATTCTTGGATTGTTAACTTCAGCATTAGTTGATTGTTGCAAATATTCATTAGCTAACTTTTTTGTACTTTGTTTTGATATAATTGTAGTTACTTTTACAACTTTAGATTTTGAACCTTTAATATCATATAGTACACTATATTTAACACTAGTATTTGTATTTGTTTTTGAATTATATCTATTTGAATTTTTAGTATTAGTAGTGACTATATATCTTACTTTAGTAGTAGTAGTTGTAATTACATTTCTTAAACCTGCAGGATAACTTTTAATAGTTGCACTATTTTTTACATTAAACCATACCATTTTCTTATTTCTATAATCATAAGCCTGCATTATAGTTTTTGATTTAGTTGATGATGATGATTTTTTACTTTTAATAAATGCATTAGCTTTTGCCTTAGATAAATTTTTAGCATTAGATTTAGTTAATGCATTTTTAGTACTAGGTTTCGATTTTGATGCAGAATTAATTTTATTTGTTTTACCTTTACTTTCTGGTAGCGGAGAAATATCCTCCCTTCCCATAATAGCAAGGTTTTTAACTCTACTGACAGATAGTCCAGCTTCTGTAAAACCAACTTCTAGTCTTGATATTTTCAAGTCTCCAATTATAACAATATTAAAATTAAAAATAGCTAGCCCATTTGAATCTGTAACTCTAGTATGTATTACGTTATCAATATTTAATGTTATAGTTTTATTTACTGGTTTATCAGATAGTTTAACTTCATCACCATCTATATAAACAAAATCACTTTTAGAATAAATAGCATTAGCTGCATTGTTTCCACTAATCAAATATGAAGTTACAATTAATGGATTTCCATCTTGTACTGAATTAGGTGCTTCAAGAGCAATACTTAATATTTGAGCATTATTATTTGTTAAAGTGACACCATTTAATATTAATGAACCAGTATTATATATTGCCCCTCCATAAACAGCATTGTTTCCATTCATAACCCCACCAGTTATATTCAAATAAACAGTTGTATAAATAACTCCACCATTACTTGTAGCTACATTGTTAGTAA
>WRCI01000127.1 GCA_009784145.1 Methanobrevibacter sp. | reverse complement strand
TTGTTTCTTTTTTTAGAGAAGTTTTGCTTGTATTTTCAATGAGCTTATTACTTGTATTTTTAATTATTTTATTATTTGTATTTTCAATGATTTTGTTATTTGTTTTTTCAATAAAGTTATTTCTAGGGATTTTTACAATATCACATCGAATGTCACTACCTGCTAAAAGCTCATAAGTTATGGCTTTACTATCTGTATCTTTTATTCCAACAGTATCATTTGGATATCCTTTTAAAACACCTTTGACTTCATCAACTTCTTTTACAATAATATTAGCTACATTTGTTTTTAGTTGAGGATGTAAAATCACTAATGAATCTTTTCCTACATAATCATGTTTATTTGGATTACTAGTAAATAGTGTTAAAAGTGGAATTGGTCCATCTCTAAGAGTATGTTTTCGAAGAGGAATATTTTTTTCAATCATTATTTTTAAAACATGAGCCATAGCTATATCTAAATGTCTCATACCACAAACACATCTTCCAAAGTCATTATTAATTTTTTTCAAATCTATTTGTTCTTCTATATTTTTGAACTTTTTAAGTTTAATATTTGCATTCTTTTGGGAGGTTTTATTTTTTTCATCAATATTTAAAGAGAAATTAGTATGATTTTCACAGTTTTGACATTTAGCTATAGTCATTAGTTCAGTTTCAATATTTTTTGAAATTATTATCTCTTTATAATCATAATGACTATTTTCAAAAATTGAAGATATAGAATTTTTCATAATATTTTATTTATTTTTCGATAACTTTATATCTTACTTTTATTAAAGTATTAATAAATTATATTATTATAATATTTATTAAAAAATTATTCTATACTTAGATTAATATTATACTATTAAATATTTATCTTTAGTTTGTTTAAAATTATTTTAAAAAGTAAATTTTCATTTAAAGAATAAATTTTCTTTTAATGTGGAATTTTTCTTGTAGGAGTAATATTTTATTAAAGAGTAATATTCTATTAAAAAGTAAATTTTTATTAAAGAATAAATTTTCATTTAAAGAGTAAATTTTCTTTTAGGAGTAAATTTCATTTAAAGAATAATTTTCTTTAATAAAGAATTTTTTAAAATAGTGTAATTTTTTAAAATTATAGAATTTTTTTAATGAAATTTATAATTATATTAAAATTTACCTTTTGGTGATTAAATGATTTCTAAAAATAACAATATATATGATGAAAAATATGAGTTTAATGGTATAAATAAACCTAAAAAAGATTTACAATATAAATTAATCAAACCAAAATTTTCAAAGGAAGAAAAAGAATTATTAGAAGAATTAAGAAATAATTTAGTTGATTTAGCTATATCTTCAGGAGAAAATTTTCAAATTGATGAAAATGCTTTGTTGAATGATATTAGTGAATGGATAAATAGAAATACTCTCAGTGATGATAATAAAAAAGTTGAAAAATTAGCTAATAAACTTCTAGGAGAAATTATTGGTTATGGTGATATAGATCCTATGATTAAAGATGATAATTTAGAAGAGATTATGATAATTGGTGTGAATAAACCAGTTTTTGTATATCATAGAGAATATGGCATGATGGAATCAAATTTAACCTTTTCAGAAGATAAAGAAATTATTAGTATAATAGATTCAATAGCTCGTCAAATTAATCGTAGAATAGATCAAGAATCTCCAATATTAGATGGAAGACTTTCAGACGGTTCAAGAGTCAATGCTACTATTCCTCCAATTTCAGCTGATGGACCATCTCTAACAATAAGAAAATTTAAAAAAGACCCTTTGACTATAATAGATCTTATTAGGGGAAATACAGTTAATTCTGATTTAGCTGCTTTTTTATGGTTATGTGTTGATGGACTTGGAGTCAAACCAGCTAATGCCCTAATATCTGGTGGAACAAGTTCTGGAAAAACCACTACACTTAATGCTTTAGCTGCTTTTATAAATCCTAGAGAAAGGATTATTACTATTGAAGATACCCTTGAGCTTCAAATACCTCATAAACACACTGTTAGAATGGAAACAAAACCACCTAATATTGAAAATAAGGGGGAATTGACCATGGACGATTTAGTTAAAAATTCCTTGCGGCAAAGACCTGATAGAGTTATAGTTGGGGAAGTCAGAGGAAAAGAAGCTATAACATTATTTACAGCTCTTAATACTGGACATTCTGGTTTTGGAACCCTTCATTCAAATAATTCTCGTGAAACCATTACTCGTCTAACTAATTCTCCAATGAATGTTCCAAAAATCATGATTTCAGCTATTGATTTTATTATTATGCAAAATAGAATTTATCGTTCTGATGGAGTATCTGTTCGCCGTGTTAGTGAAGTTGATGAAATAGTGGGCATGGAAGAAGGCACAATTCAGCTAAATAAGATTTTCCAGTGGAATGGTAAAACTGATGAAATTGAAAATGTTTCTGTTTCAAGTAATACATTACAATCTATTGCTGATATTAAAGGAATAAAAACTACTGAGCTTCATAATGAAATTAGTAGAAGAAAGTCAGTTTTAGAGTTTTTAGCTAAGAATAATATTAGAAGTATACATGGACTTGGAAAGGTTATTGAAAATTATTATTTAAATCCATACACTGTTCTAGATAGTATATCTGATTTTAGTTAAATTATTGTATTAAATTAGTTGTTTAATAGGAAGGAGGGATTTTGTTGAAGAATTTTTTTATAGTTATTACAAATATTTTTTTGACTTTATTGAATTTGTTTTTTAAATTAACAAATTCTTTTTTTAATTTTATTTTTAAAGAGGATAATAAGGATAATGGTAATCATAATAAAGATTTTATTAAAAATAGCAATGATTTTATTAAAAATAATAATGGTAAAGGCAAAAATAAATATGACAATGGTTGGAATGATGATTTTATTAAAAATGATAATAATAAGGTCAATAATAGTGATGATAAAGATAATATAGATAATTTAGATAATATAGAAAATATAGATAATATAGATAATTTAGATAATAAAGATTTTAACAATATGTTTTCTAAGATTAAAAATATTCTTTTTCCAAATAAAGAGGAAGATGAAACTTTTATCTTCAAACGATTACAAAATAGCTCTAATTTTAATGAAGAGGGCAATAAAAAAGATAATTATTGGAATAAAAAGTACAATATAGGAAATTATGGGAATGATTTAGATATAGACAAATTTAATGATGGCGAGTTTCAAAAAGGATATTTAAACAATATTTTTGGAAAAAAAATAGCTGAAATTATAAATATAAAGTTATTCATTCCTTCTGTTCTTGTTTTTGTTATTATTTTGACAATAATAGCTTATTTAATATTAGGTTTTGAAATAGCTATAGCTATAATACTTCTATTTTTATTAATTACTTTTGGAATACTTTATTTTCCAAAGATGAATAAAGCTAAGTTGAATTCTGAAATATCTAAAGAATTACCTTATGCTCTTAGACAGATGGTAACTGAGTTACGTTCTGGAAAAGGACTTCATGATACTTTAAGTTCAATAGCTAGTTCTGATTATGGTCATTTGTCTTATGAATTTTCAAGAGTTATTGAAGAAATTAAATATGGTGAAAATACTGAAAAAGCATTGACTAATTTATCTAATAGAGTTTCTTCTGATGGGTTGAATAGAGCTATTGGGCAGATTATTGGGACTCTTAGAACTGGTGGAAATCTAGCAAATACTCTTAATATAATTGCTGAAGATGTTTCTTATGATCTTCAAATTAAACTTAAAGATTATTCTCAAAAACTCAATGCATTCATCATGATTTATACTTTTTTAGCTATATTAGGACCAGTAATACTTTTGATTATGTTGATGGCTGCTTCTACAGTTATGGGGGATATAGTCCCAAGTAATGTAGTTATTATAATGTATATATTCTTTTTTCCTATGATTGTGGTCTTTATGGGTTTGATGATAAAAAGATTAGAACCAAATTTGTGATTTTTGAATATAAACTAAATAACTGTCCACAAATGTCATATAATTTCAATATTACTTTTCATTTGCTAGGATAATGGATATTTTATATTATTTATAAATTATTGATTAAAGTTATTTGATACTCTAAGTTGGAAATAATTTAATAATTATTTTTTATTAATTTTTTCCAATATGGTATTAAAATATAACAGACAGTGTCTGTTAATTTAGGTGGTGAAATTATGATTGATATAAGTTGATAATAACGAATAAAAGAAATTTAAGTATAAATCAATGAAAAATGAGATAATTTGATATAATTGGTTGAAATTAGTTTATATAATTTAATAAATATTTATTAGAAAATTTAAAGATTTTTATAAGCTATCTCAAGTAATAATCTTTTTAATGAGATTATAATTATTAATTTTTATAATTTTTTTATTAAATTAACAGTCAGTGATTGTTGATTTATTAATTTTTTTAGATTTTTTATTAAATTAACAGTCAGTGATTGTTGATTTATTAATTTTTTTAGATTTTTTATTAAATTAACAGTCAGTGATTGTTG
>WRCI01000126.1 GCA_009784145.1 Methanobrevibacter sp. | reverse complement strand
ATTTTATAAAAATATTATAAAAAAATAGTATAAAAAATATAAGATTTTATAGAAATATTATAAAATAATTTATAAAAAATTATTAAAATAAATTGTAAATAATTTATAAAAACATTATAAAAAAATTATAAAAAATCAATAAACACATGAATAATTAGAAAAGTATTGCTGTATATAATTATAATAAATATATAATAATCATAATAACTCTAGTAACTATAGTGATGTTAATATGGAAAATTGTACAAAGTGTGGAAATCCTAAAATAGTTATAAAACGAAAACAATCTGGACAAACTTTATGTAAAGATTGTTTTATTGAAAGTATTCAAAAAAAGGCAATAAAAACAATAAAAAAGGAAAAACTTCTTGAAAAAGGAGATAAAGTTCTTGTTGCTCTTTCTGGTGGTAAAGATAGTGTAACTCTCCTTGATATACTTGATAACTTTCGTCAGCGTAATATAATAGATATCTGTGCTGTAACTGTTGATGAAGGAATTGGAGGGTATCGTCAAGATGGGGTGGATATAGCTATTCACCATGCAGAAAGACTTGGAATTGAACATAAAATAGTTTCATTTCAAGAATCTTATGGCATTAGTCTAGATGAAATTATGAAAAATCACAAAGCTAGAGGGTCTTGTACATATTGTGGAGTATTCCGTCGTTGGATAATAAATAGGGTAGCTCGTGACTTTGAAGCTACTAAAATAGCTACTGGTCATAATCTTGATGATGAAACTCAAGCAATATTAATGAATTATCTTGAAGGAAATATTGATAATTTAACTAAAATCGGACCAGTGACTGATTCAAAAAGTCCTCTTTTTACTCCAAAGATTAAACCTCTTCGTGAAATACCAGAAAAAGAAATTGGTTTATATGTGGTTGCTAAGGATTTAAAAGTTCATTTTGCAGCTTGTCCTTATTCTCAAGAGTCATTTAGAGGAGAAATTGGTGAAATAATTAAAGATTTATCTAAAAATCATCCAACTATAATGTATTCTACTTTAAGTGGTTTTGATAAGATTAAAAAAGCTTTAAAGAATGAATACAAAAGTGAATTTAAATTTGAAAAATGTAGTATTTGTGGTGAACCTTCTTCTAATGAAATCTGCAGAGCATGTGTATTTTTGGATGAGTTAGATAGAAAAGTGATTTTATAAAGTTATTGTAAAGATTTGTAAAGTTATTGTAAAGATTTGTAAAGTTATTGTAAAGATTTATAGAGTCATTATAAAGACTTGTAATTATATATTAAGTATCATAAGTCATTATAAAGGAATATAAACATTTTCTAATTATATTATATTATTATAATTCATTATAAAGATTATACATATTTTTTAATTATATTATATTATTATAATTCATTATAAAGGAATAAAAATATTTTATAATTATTATAAGAATAATAAAATAGTATATATAAAAATTATAGATTAAATTACAAATCAAAATTATAGATTAAATGATAAAATGAATTTTAAACTTATATTTAATGATAAAAATGAAATTAAATCTCTTGATAATGAAAATACTTCTATAAAAGATATTCTTGAAGAAATGGAATTATCATCAGAAACAATTGTAGCTAAAAAAAATGGGGACATTGTTATAGAAGATGAAAAAATCGAAGATGGAGATGAGATTCAGATAATTCAAATAATTTATGGTGGATGAAGTTTAAGATAAATGATATATTAAAAAAAGTTTATATGTATAAAAGTACATATGTATATTTGTATCATTTTAATAAAATATAATGGAGTGTAAAAATTATGAGTACTGAAATAACAACTACTATAAAAATGCCAAAAGAAACACTAATAAGGATAAAATCTTTAGCAGTTGAAAAAGGAACAAGCCAAAAGAATATAATAAACGATTTATTAAATAAAGCTTTAAAAATCACAGATAATAAAACTAATGGAAAAATAAAAGCAAGGGTAATAAATAAAGAAATGATTGGATATAATCCTGATAAAAAGCATACTTCAATGGATCTTATAGGTATTGTTAAAGTAGATAATCCTGAAAAAATAGATGTTCAAGAGTTAAAAGATAGCATACACTTTAAAAAAGAGCTGTATTAAATGATATTTTTTGAAACAAGTTTTTTAATTGCTTTAACTGTGCCTAAAACAAATGACCATGAAAAAGCTAAAGAAATAGCTAAAAAATACAAAGACGAAGAAAAGGCAATTAGTGAAATGGTAATATATGAAACTATGACAGTATTAAGAAAATTAAATCAAAATGATAATAAATTAAAAGAAGTATATGAGCTTTTAACTACTTCAGAGGACATTAAAATATTTGAAGATGTTATTTATTATGAACAAGCTTTAAAAGATACTTTTATAAATCCTATTGGATTTTTTGATAATTTAAGCTATAGGGTAATGTTGAATAATGATATTGAACAAATAGCTAGTTTTGATTTAGATTTTGATATATTTGAAGATATAGAAAGAATAGGACAAAAACCATAATATAAAAATGCAGGGTTTTTAAATGTCAGCTAATTATCCAAATTCTTATATAACAGATGAAATATATCCACTAAATGAATAAGAAATTGGAATGAAAATCTAGTAATAATTAATCTCTAAAAAGTATGTTAAAATGACTTCTAAGGTGAGCAACTTCAATGAAGGTATACTACGAATGTGGGGCTTGTTTTATCAGACAAGCTCGTGAAGCTATGGATTTAGCTACTGATGATGATGAGTTAAAAATTAATATTATGAATGATATTTTTAAGTTTTTATCTGAAAATTATAATAAAAATGCTTCTGGTAATAAAGTAGGTTCAGCTCTCCATCGAATGATTAAGGAAAAAACTGCTTGTGAAGACCCATATATTAAAGAAAAAGCTTTAGGCAATAAAATAGCTTTGGAAATCCTTGAAAAAGTACAAAAACTTTTAAAAAAAGATAACTCTCTTGAAAATTATATTAAAATAGCTATTGTAGGAAACATCTTAGATTTTGGAGCATTAGAACTTGATTTCAATCATCAAGAATTGATTTTTGATAATTTAAATAAGGAATTAGCTATAAATAATATTGATGAATTAAAAGAAGCTATTTCTAAACACAAGGAACTTTTATATTTAGTAGATAATACTGGTGAAATAGTTTTTGATAAATTATTAATTGAAAAATTACTGAGTTTAGGATTAGATATTACTGTAGTTGTTAAAGAAAAACCTATTCTAAATGATGCCTGTTTGGAAGATGCTGTAGCTATTGGTTTAGATAAAATAGCTAAAATCACTAGTTTAGGAACTGATTCTGTAGGTATTATATATGAAGAAGCCTCAGATGATTTTAAAAAGATCTTTGATAATGCTGATTTCATAATAGCTAAAGGTCTTGGAAATTATGAAGGATTAACTGAAATTAATCTTGAAAATAAAGATGTTTTTTGTTTGTTGTGTGCAAAATGCAGTGCAATAGCTAAAGATATTGGTGTAGAAGAAAAAGAAAATGTTCTTTTAAAGCTATAAATTATTAATTTTTTGCTTTTTTATTTTTTAAAATTATATGCTTATATAAAATTATATTATATATTTTAAAGCTATATTATATGCTTTAAGATTATATCATATACTTTAAAATTATATTATATATTCTAAAATTTAATTATATATTCTAAAATTTAATTATACATTTTAAAATTAAATCATATACTTTAAAATTATATTATATAATAAATAAAACTAATAAAATAAGAATTTTTAATATAATATATAAAATAATTAATTTAAAGATTATAAATAAAAAATAAGAAAATTAGTATTTATTTTAAATAAAAAAAAGTGAATTATTGAATCTTATCTCGAAGGTCGGTCAAAAATACCTTTTTCTAAAAAAAAGTTTCTTTTCTTTCTCAATAATGGTTTTTCGCAATGTTTTGACAAATGATATGGATTTTTGCCCGACCCTCATATCAAACAAAAACAAATTATATGTAAATAAATATAATTAAAAATTATTAATTTTTTTAAAAAATAATTGAAGTTGTATAATACTAAAATCTAAGAATTAGATAAAGTATTATACACTTCCCATCTAAGGTTTCCTTTTTCTTTGTATTGCAATTAACATTGAAATAAGAGATATTGCAATTAAGCCAAATGGTAAACCTGTTTTTTTCATATCTATTTTTTCCATTTCAACTGCATGAACTGGAGTAGTAGGATCTTCAACAATATTATTAGCTTCAACGTAATAATCATCAATCCCCTCATCTTCAGGAGTTAAAGCCTCATAATGCTCATATTCATCTTCTTCTCCACCCGCAGCTAAAAATTCATCATCAGGCACTACATTAGAATCTTCAGGATGAATATTTTGGTTGTTATTGTTATCTTCTGTAGGTTCATTATAATTATTATAAGTTCCTGTGTCTTCGTCTGGTGTGGTTTCTGGCGGTGTTGTTGGTATTTCTGGTGGTGTTGTGTCTTCGTCTGGTGTGGTTTCTGGCGGTGTTGTTGGTATTTCTGGT
>WRCI01000125.1 GCA_009784145.1 Methanobrevibacter sp. | reverse complement strand
AGATCACTCCTCGATTTTAAATCTTCCAAATTCATGTTTAATATATATGTCAAAAAGACATATATAAATTTATTCCAAACTTTTTTTCAAACAAAGATAAAAATAATTTTCTTAAACACTATATATTATAGTTAACAATAAGAATTTACTTATTTAACAATAAGAATTTACTTATTGAATTTTAGTTCTTTATCTAATTTTTTATGGCAAAGCCACCAATCATAACAGGTAAGGTCTCCACTTTCTACTTTTTCAACCCATTTATCTATTGCTTCCATTGTTGGAACTACTGGAACAATAACTTCATCATTCATAAGTTCATTATGTGGCCAGTTTGCAGGTGTAGATACTTTATTTTCATCTATAATTTGTAAAGCTTCAACAGCTCTAATAATTTCATTTATATTCCTACCTAATTCCTGAGGATAATAAATAATAGCTCTTACTTTTGACTTTGGATCTACAATGAATACAGATCTAACTGTGGTTGTTCCTTTATTAGGGTGGATAATACCTAAAATATTAGCTATTTCTCCACTGTCAGCAATTATCGGAAATTTAACTTCAATACCTAGAATTTCTTTTATCCAATCTAACCACTTTATATGTGCATAAACTTGATCTATACTAAGACCAATTAACTCACATCCAAGTTCTCTGAATTCGTCATAATGCTTCTGAAAAGAAACAAATTCTGTAGTACAAACAGGTGTAAAATCTGAGGGATGGCTAAAAAGTATAAACCATTGTCCTTTGAATTTATCTGGAAGGTTCATTGGACCCTGTGTTGTTTGTACAGTTAATTCAGGAAAATCATCTCCTAAAAGAATAGCTTCTTTTGTTTCTCTAGTATGTCCCATATAATTATTTTCCATTTGAAAAACCTCTAAATCGAACTTTTATATATCTATTTCTATACAATATGAATACATATTTATTATTTCATTAGTTTATTTCATTATTTTAATTAAATTTAATAACTTTAATTAATTTATATTATAATTAATTTATATTAATTTAATTATTTTATATTAATTTAATTATTTTATATTAATTTAATAAATATTTATTATTTTTTTGTATTTATAATATTCTATTATTTATTATAATAATAAATTTGACTAAGATAAAATAGAATTATTATAATTTAAATAAGATATACAAATAATGTCAATATAAATAAAATTTAATAGAATATAGTAAAATATAGTAGAATATAATAGAAATTATAATAAATAATAGAAATATAATAGAAACTATAATAAAACATTAAATCTAATAATCATAATTATAGAATAATTAATTGAATAGTAGGAGGTTTTTTTTATGGAAAAATCAATAAAATATTTTGATAATCCTGGAAAAGAAAATACAGATGAATTAATTGAAATTGTTAAAAATAGATTGCTAGAATCTGATATTAAATATGTAGCTATAGCTTCTGTTTCTGGCGAAACTGCATTTAAATTAGCTGATGCTCTTGATGATTCTGGACTTGGAGATAAAATAACAATAGTAAATACATCTCATCATGCAGGTTTTAAAGAGAAGAATACAATGGAATTTAGCTCTGAAATGAGGGAAAAATTAGAAAATAGGGGAATTGTAACATTTGTTGGTTCTCATGCATTAAGTGGAGTTGGAAGAGGAATATCTAATAGATTTGGAGGTGTAAATCCAGTTGAAATCATAGCTGAAACTCTGAGGATGTTTTCACATGGTATTAAAGTATGTGGGGAAATTAGTATAATGTTAGCTGATGCTGGGCTTATTCCTGTTGGAGAAGAAATATTAGCTATTGGTGGAAGAGCTAGTGGATCTGATTCTGCAGCTATCATAACTCCTGCAAATATGACAAGTGTTTTTGAGATGAGATTTCATGAAATATTAGCTATGCCTAGGGATTAACTTTTAAGGGAATTAACTCTCTAGTTTAGCTTTTTTTCAAATTTTTTGTTAATTAATTATATTTTTACTTTTTAAAAATTTCTTAAAATTAAAATCAATTTTGATTTTAATTTTTTTTAATTATTGTAAATTTTATAAGCATTATAATTTAATTTTAATTTCAATTTTAATTTTTTTTAATTATTGTAAATTTTATAAGCATTATAATTTAATTTTAATTTCAATTTTAATTTTTTTTAATTATTGTAAATTTTATTTCTGTTATAATTAATTTTTGGTTTTGATATTAATTTATCATCATTATTACAATATTTATAACTCTTTTTATTTAATTTTAATTTATTTATATAATTATAATATTATAAACATGATTATTGCGACGAATTTTCTTATTTTAATTAATTAATTGTATTATATTTTAAAATAAAGAGTTTATCATTGATTTAATAAATTGAATAATCAATGTGGATTTCAATCGAATTAAATTTGAAAATAAATTCTTATTGCCATGATTTTTTGATATTATCTATTTTCAATAAATCTATCTTTACAAGTATATTGCTAATATTGATAATTTTGCTTATACTTTAAACCCTATTTTATGAATAGATTTTATTAAAAATCATGGCTAAGATTCAAAATAGAAGCATTAAAATTCAAATATTTCATGATAAACGAATATTTAACCTTTAAATCTAAAATAATTAAATCGTTGCATTTAAATATAAGTTAATACAAAACATTTAATGTTATTATATAACGGTCAAAATTAGATAATTGGTACTAAATTTACTAAAAAGGAATGAAAGTTTAGTAATTTTTTAATAAAAAATATTAGCTATTGAATAATTATTATTTGAATAGTTATTATGAAATTTAATCGACAATAATGTTGTTTTATTTGATTGTTATATAATTTATTGGAAATCATAATTATTAAGTTAATGATATATAATTATTAAATTTATGTAATTATTAATGTTAATGCAGTTATTAAATTAATGCAATTATTAAGTTAATAGTAATTATTAATGTTAATAGTAATTTAAGTTAATGTAATTACAAATTAATGTAGTTATTAAATTAATGATAATATTATATGCTATAAATGGAATTTATTAATTTATGCGATAAATAGAGGATTTATTGGTTATAAGTTGATTTATATTTATACAAAATTTATGCAATGATTTTTATAATAATCGTATAAAGTGGGGTTAGTAAGTGAAATTTTTAAACGATGCAATTAAAGAATCCGAAAAGAGAATGGAAAAAGAATATCCAACAAGAACTTACACGGATCTTGATGATGAATTAAGAGATATAATTGAAGAAAGTCGTGCTAAGATATATGTAGTTGGTACTGGTGGAGCTGGAAATAATACTATATCCAGATTAAACGAAATTGGTATCGATGATGTTGAGACAGTTACTGTAAATACTGATGCTCAAGATTTATTTTACAGCCAATCATCAAAGAAAATTCTCATAGGAAAAAAGACATGTGGCGGTCTCGGTGCTGGTGGAGAACCAGGTATTGGTGAAGAATGTGCTGAAGAAAGTGAAGATGATATAAGAGACGAGTTCGAAGGTGCTGATTTGGTCTTTGTTACTTGTGGACTTGGTGGAGGAACTGGAACAGGTTCTGCCCCAATTATATCTAAATTAGCTAAAAAAGAAGGTGCTTTAACTGTAGCTGTAGCTACTTTACCATTTTCAGCTGAAGGAATTAGAAGAAGAGAAAATGCTGAGAAAGGTTTAGATAAACTTAAAGCTACTGCTGATACTGTTATTGTTATTCCTAATGATAAACTCTTAGAAGTTGCCCCTAATCTACCATTAAACAAAGCATTTATGGTTTCAGATGAAATTTTAGGAAGAGCAGTAAAAGGAATAACTGAATTAATTACTAAAAAAGGTTTAGTTAGTCTTGATTTTGCTGATATTAGAAGTATCATGCAAGGATCTGGAATGGCTATGATTGGAATGGGTGAATCAGAATCTGCAGATAGAGCAATTGAATCTGTCCACGAAGCTCTTAACAGCCCATTACTAGATTTAGATATTTCTGATGCTAAAGGCGCATTGATTAACATATCTGGTAGCTCAGACTTGACTTTAGATGAATCTGAAAAGATTGTCCAGATTGTTGCTGATCAATTAGATCCAGAAGCTAATATTATTTGGGGAGCTCAAATTGATGAAGATTTACAAAATACCATTAGAACAACCATTGTTGTTTCTGGTGTTAAATCTCATGGAGACAGTATGGCTTTTATTCCAAATAAAGTAGATATTCCTGAAAAAGTAAATGAACCAGAAGTTCCTGAAGCTGATGGCGCTTGGGATCCTTTAGATGATTTTATTGATGGTTCATTTTAAAAATATTGATTATATATTTGATTTTATTATCAATTAATCAATTATTTTTTTTTATTTTTACTTTTAAGATTTTATTCTATACTTTTTTTATATTTTTTTATATTTTTTCAACTCTGTCAACTTAAGAAATTTCTTTTTGGTTTTTTATTTATTTCTTCTTTTTTTGTTTTTTAGAAGTTTTTTCTATTGTTGTATGGATGTTTTTTTCGTTTTGTTTTCTTTCTTTT
>WRCI01000124.1 GCA_009784145.1 Methanobrevibacter sp. | reverse complement strand
GTAGATGGTGTTGCTGTTTGGACTGTTAGTGATGTTTTAGATGCTGGATCTTACTATTATTATGCTGTTTGGAGTGGTGATGATGATTACTTTGGTTTTAATTCTAGTGCAACTAGTATGGGTCTTGTTGAGGTAAGTAAAACTAGTTCTAATATTACTATTAATGTTGGTGATATTGAGCTTGTTTATAATGAGAGTGTTGTTTTAGATGCTACTTTGATGTCTGAGGGTCTTGTTTTAGTTGGTAAGACTGTTGTTTTCTATGTTGATGGTGGTATTGTAGGTTATGCTAATACTACCTCTAGTGGTATAGCTTCATTTGTTTATGTTGCTAATCGTACTGGTAGCTTTAATTGGAGTGCTAGCTTTGAGGGTGATGTGGATTATGCAGGTTGTGAAAGTGAAAATGGTACTTTGATTGTTACTGCTGCTGGTTCTAATATTACTATTAATGTTGGTGATATTGAGCTTGTTTATAATGAGAGTGTTGTTTTAAATGCTACTTTGATGTCTGAAGGTCTTGTTTTAGTTGGTAAGACTGTTGTTTTCTATGTTGATGGGGGTATTGTAGGTTATGCTAATACTAGTTCTAGTGGTATAGCTTCGTTTGTTTATGTTGCTAATCGTACTGGTAGTTTTAATTGGAGTGCTAGCTTTGAAGGTGATGGAAATTATAGTGGCTCTGAAAGTGAGAATGGTACTTTAATAGTTGATAAGGCAAATACTAATCTTATTCTTATTGGTGATATTAATAGTGTTTATAATTCTAGTGTTGTTTTAAGTGCTACTTTAAGTTCTAATACTAGTTTTTTAGAAGGACGAAATGTTACTTTCTATGTTAATGACGTTTCAGTTGGTGTTGGACTTACTGGTTCTGATGGTGTAGCTAATTTTACTTATAATACAACTACTGTTGGTAGCTTTAATTGGTATGCTGTATTTGCTGAAGAAGTTAATTATTATGGATTTGAAAGTTCAAATAGTACTCTAACAGTTGATAAGGCAAATACTTCTATTATCCTTATTGGTAGTATTAGTGGAGTTTATAATTCTAGTGTTGTTTTAAGTGCTACTTTAAGTTCTGGTTCTAGTCTTTTAGAAGGACGAAATGTTACTTTCTATGTTAATGGTGTTTCAGTTGGTGTTGGGCTTACTGGTTCTGATGGTGTAGCTATATTTACTTATAATACAAGTACTGTTGGTAGCTTTAATTGGTATGCTGTATTTGCTGAAGAAGTTAATTATTATGGCTTTGAAAGTTCAAATAGTACTTTAGTTGTTAATAAAGCTAGCACTACTATTAATGTTAATAATGTTAACACCACTTATGGTGAAAATCTTGTTTTAACTGCTACTTTAATATCTAATAATCTTAATCCTTTAGAAGGAAAAATTGTTAATTTCTATGTTAATGGTAGTTTTGTAGGTAATAATACTACTGATATTAATGGTGTTGCTCGTTATAGCTATGTATTCAATACTTCAGGTACTTTGACTTATCATGCAGTATTTGAGGATGATGGTAACTATACTTACTCTAATACTTCAGCTCTTGTAAATATTGCTGGTTTAAACACTAATATTGCTCCTAATAATATTACAGGTATTATTTACAGTTCTGTTGAATTACTTGCTACTTTGACTTCTAGTGGTAGTCCATTAGCTAATCAAACTGTTTTCTTTATAGTTAATGGTGTTCGTATTGGTAATAATACTACTGATATTAATGGTGTTGCTAAGTTTAACTATGTGTTTACTACAACTGGAAGTTTGACTTATTCTGTTGAATATGAGGAGAATAATATATATACTAAATCTAATGCTTTTGCTATTGTAAGTATAACTGGTTTAAACACTAACATTAATGTTAATAATATTGAAGGTACTATTAATAGTCCTGTTGAGTTATCTGCTACTTTGACTTCTAATGGTTCTCCACTTAATAATCAAAGAATTTTCTTTGTAGTTAATGGTGTTCGTATTGGTAATAGTACTACTGATATTAATGGTATTGCTAAGTATAGCTATGTATTTGATAAAGCTGGTAATCAAAGTTATTCTGTGGAATATGATGGTGATATAGGTTATCTAAGTTCTAAAACTAGTTCTAATGCTGGAATAAATATTAAAAAGATTATTCCTGAATTAAGTATATCAATTACTGAAGGAAAAAATGGTTCCTACATATTAAAAGCCACAGCATCTAATAAGGAGATTCCATTAAAAGGATTGATTGTTCAGTTTTATATTAATGATAAAAAAATTGCTGAAATTTTAACTGATGGAGATGGAAGTGTTTTCTATGAATTTATAATTGACCTTACTGGTGTTTCTAATATAGAAGATGCATTTTACAAACTCAAAACTATTAGTTCAGTAGTAATAAAAGCTGTTATTATAGATCCAAGTGGCATCTATGAATCTATTGAAGTTTCTGAGATTTTCAATATGCCTCCTCAAATAGAAGAAGAAAATCCATTAATTGATATAAATGAAACCCCTCCTGATGAAGAAATAATTGAGGCTATACTACCAACAGCTGATGCTATTGTAGAAGATGAAAATATAACAGAAGATGAAACTGAAATTGAAGTAGAGGATGATTCTAATAATGAAGGATTTTTAGATCAATTAGATGGTGTCCTTGAGACAGTTAAACCATTAGCTTTAGCAATTGTTACTGTGATGGTATGTGCATTTACCCTTCCAAATATGAGTTATATGGGAATGTTAAATATTGGTAATCCTAATAATGTATTACTTTCAAATGATTTAACAAGTGATGTGGATGTTGATGATGGAGATGATTTTGACTCTGAAGTAGAAGACTTTAAAATTGAAGTCTTTTCGGAGGGTCCGTGGAGCTATCTTTTAACTCCTTATAAAAATGATGTTATGCAAAAAGGAGCTTTTGAAGAAGGATCAAAAGGCACCATGAATATGTACCCTGATAAAAGATGGGATAAAATTGAAATTATTGCTAGAAAAACAGGTAATGATAATCATGAATTAATGATTGTAGTATGGGAAGGAGATGAATTTGTTAAATCTGCTTCCACTAAGGAGAAAGAAGGTATAATTGAAATGATTATTGATTAAATATTTAATTATTATATTATATTTTATTAATTATTTAATTATTATATTAAATTTTATTAATTATTTAATTATTATATTAAATTTTATTAATTATTTAATTATTATATTATATTTTATTAATTATTTAATTATTATATTATATTTTATTAATTATTTAATTATTATATTATATTCAATTAAATATTTAGATATTATATATAAAATTAATAATATATTATTATATTAAAATTATAAAAAATTAAACCATAATATATGGCAATTGTTAAAAACTTTTAAATAAAATTAGTTGATAGATATGAAAGGATTTGACTTTAGTAAAAATGAAATAAGAGATTTGATAATTACATTTGTAGTTTTAACAATAGCTTTTTCAATACTTTGTTCAGAAGAGTTTAGTGAAATGCCTCGTGTAATTCCTATTGTAATGATAGCTGTGGGCTTAGGTTCTATAGCTCATGAAGTAGCTATTAAAATGTCAGCTATGCGTTTTAATTTTTGGGCTGAATATAAGGCATCCTTACCTGGTTTATTTATAGCTACTATAACTTCTTTTGGAGGATTTGTATTTTCTGCTCCAGGTTCTGTTTATATTTATGGAAATGCAAATAACAAGCAAAATGGATTAATTTGTTTATCAGGAGTAGTATCAAATGCATTATTAACAATTGTGTTTCTTGTTTTAGCTGTTTTAATGAGAAGATATGGAATGGGAATAAGTGGTTTAGATACTGCTTTAATTTATGATATATTCGAAATTGGTTTTATAACCAATGGTTCAATGGCATTTTTCAATGCTTTCCCATTTAATAGTATGGATGGAGCTGCAGTCTTTAAGTGGAATCCTATAATATGGTTTATAATGATAGCTTTTGCATTAGCTATTGTTTGGGTAGGACAAACTATTTTTCAAATATGAGTCAATGAAAAACAATAGCTGTATTTTGGAATATATAGTTATTTTAAAATAAATGAGCTTATTTTAATACAAATATAGTTATTTTAAAACAAGGAAGCTTATTTTAATAATTGTACTTATTTTAAAAACAACTATTATTATTTGAATTTTTCTTTTTAAAATTCTTTAAAAATCATCTATAAATATTAAAGTTTATATATAAGATAAAACAATATTGTTATATCATATTTTAAAGACTAGTTTTTTCTTTTTAAATTAAATTTGAAAAAAATAATGTTTAGAAATAATATTGATAATTAGCTATTAATATTTATTCTTTATTAATTCCTTTTAAATGAAGGTTATATTGAATAAAAATATGTTTTTATTAGCTAAATTTCTTAATTTAATAAGTATATAATAATAATCTTATTTATTATATAATTTATATATTTATATTTAATATAGGATATTTGTATTTAATATAGGATATTTGTATTTAATATAGGATATTTGTATTTAATATAGGATATTT
>WRCI01000123.1 GCA_009784145.1 Methanobrevibacter sp. | reverse complement strand
ATTTAATATAAGGTTATAGAATTATAGAGTCGTATTATTATAGAATTATAAAATTATAGAATTATAGAGTTATATTATTATAAAGTTATAAAATTTTATTTAATATTGTAGAGTTATATTATTATAAAGTTATAAAATTTTATTTAATAAATTGTTAGTATTAATTAGGGAATTATTATATATTGTAGGTATAATCATGAAAATAAGGAATGAGGTAAAGGAGTTAAATCCTTATGTTCCAGGTAGATCTCAAGATGAAATAGCTGAAGAATTTGGACTTAAAAAAGAAGATATAATAAAATTAGGGTCAAATGAGAACCCATGGGGTCCTTCAAAAATGGCTTTATCTGCTGTTGGAGAAGAATTAAACACAATTAATAGATACCCTGAATCTAATTTATCTGATTTAAAAGAAGAAATAGCTAATTATTCTGGAGTAAATGTTGATGAGATTATTGTTGGTGGAGATGGTGCTGATGAAATAATTGATGTTTTGGCAAAAACTTTTATGGAATCAGGAGACGAATTTATCGTACCTCTTCCTTCTTATATGTATTATGAATTTTTATTTAAGCCATATGGTGCTATTCCTGTTTATGGAAAATGGAATTTAGATGATAATACTCTTAACCTTGTCTCTGTTTTAAATGCAATTACTGAAAAAACAAAAATGATATTTTTATGTAGTCCTAATAATCCTACTGGAACTTTAATTCCACAAGAAGATATTATAGAAGTTTTAGAAAAAACTAAAGATAAGGATGTAATTGTTGTAGTTGATGAAGCTTATTTTGAATATTCTAAAATCAACAATGTGAATCTTATTAAAAATTATTCTAATGTTTTTATTATGAGAACTATGTCAAAAGTTTTAGGATTAGCTGGTATGAGAATAGGTTATGGTTTAGCTAATGCTGAAATGATACAATATATGCATAGAATTAAACCAGTTTTTTCTCTCACAAAATTATCTTACATTGCTGCACTTAATACTTTAAAAGATAAAAAATATATTGAAGAATCAATTGAAAAAGGCATTGAAAGTAGAGAATTTTTATATGAGGGATTATCTAAAATAGATTCTTTAAATGTTTTTAAATCTTATTCTAATTATATATTAATTGGCATTAAAGAAACAGGATTTACAGCTTCAGAATTATCCAAGGAACTTTTAAAAAAAGGAGTTATTGTTAGAGATTGCACTTCTTTTAAAGGTTTAGACGAATATTGGATTAGAGTAAGTATTGGAACCATAGAAGAGGATAAAAAATTTTTAACTATTATAAATGATATATTATTATAATTAACTATATTTTTCATAATTAGCTTTTATATGAGTTTATTTATAATTTTACATTGTTTTAGTTATAATTTATATTATTTATCAAATTATATTATATTAAAATTATATTAAAGTTAAATATTATATTAAAATTAGGTTATACTAAAATTATATTATTTATCAAATTATATTATATTAAAATTATATTAAAGTTAAATATTATATTAAAATTAGGTTATATTAAAATTATATTAATTAATTTCATATAATTGATTATATACAAAAATTTATAAAATTATTATATTAATTAAAAAAAATAACTAAGGATGATTTTATGGAGATAGGTGGAACAATTATTTCATCTGTAGAATATACTGGAAAAATAGCTTTAGTTATTTTCATGGCTAAATGTCCTTTAAGATGTCCTTATTGCCATAACAGTGAATTATTAGAAAATGGTGAAGAGACAACATTAGAAGAATTGTTTAAAATTATAGATGATTCTGCAGATTATATTGATGCAGTAGTAATATCTGGTGGGGAACCTTTAGTACATTTTAAAGAAGTAATTGAACTATTAAAATATTCAAAGTCGCTTAATCTTAAAACTAAGATAGATACAAGTGGTTGTTATCCTGAAAAGCTCAAAAAAGTATTAAAATTTACTGATTATATAGCTATTGATATTAAAGTTCCATTTGAAAAATATAAAAATATTATCGGAACTGATATTGGAGCTAATGTTGAAAAAAGCATGAAATTAGCTAATAATAATTCTAATACTTATTTAGAATGTAGAACAACTTATGTTCCAGCATTATTAAGTCATGATGATATTAAACAAATATCTCGTGAAATCGAATGTGATTTATATACTTTACAACAATTCAGAAGTAAAAATGTTTTGGATGAGAATTTAAAAGGGCTTGAAAGTCCAAATCCCCATGAATTAAAAAAATTAGCTTATGAAATAAAACCTATTCTAAATAATGTTAAAATAAAAACTGCAGAATTTGGTGAGGAATATATTTAAAACTCATTTAAGTAGATTTAAGGATTTTGTTAAAATCAATTTATTAAAATCAATTTATTAAAATTAATCTTATTAAAATCAAGTTTATTAAAATTAATCTTATCAAAATCAATTTAATAATTTTATATAAAAAAACTTTGAAGTGGTGAAAGTGAATGCCAATAATATCATTTGGAAGTCAAAACATACATCTAATCACTGGTAAAAAAACAACAACACTTAGAAAGTTGTGGAAAAACCCTCTCAAAGTTGGAGATCGATTGCATTGTTATTGGAATTTAGTTTCTAAAGAAAAAAGGAAAATTTTTGAAGCTGAAGTTCTTGATGTAGATTTAATTTTATTTAAAGATTTAAAAAATAATGAAAAAGTTGCAAAACAAGAAGGATATGATAGTGCTCAAGAGATGATTAAAGAATTTAAAAAAATGTATTCTGATGGAATCAATGATGATGATGTATTCCAACTTATTCATTTTAAAAAATTAGATATTGGTGATTGGGATGGAGAAAAAATAGATGAAAAAGCTATGATAACTCAAAGGGCAGATATTCTTTTTGATAGTGGTAAATATGATAAATCTGCTTTATGTTATGGTGCTGCTTTAGAGTTTGATCCTGATGATGTTTATCTTTTAAATAAAAAAGGAGATAATTTAACACGTTTAGGAAGATTTGATGAAGCTATTGCTTGTTATGATAAAGCATTACAGATAGAAAATAACAATGAATATATTTGGAACAATAAGGCTATTGCTCTTCTTAACTATGGAAAACCAGAAGAGGCTTTAAAAGCAAATGATAAAGCTATGAAATCAAATCCAAGCAATTCTGTTATTCTTTATTGGAGAGGTTTTATATTAGAAGTTTTAGGCAAATTTGATAAAGCATTAAATGTCTATGATAATCTACTTGAAATAGATAATAAAAATCCAGAAGTATGGAATGCAAGAGGTAATCTACTTTCAGATATGGAACGACCTGAAGAAGCTTTAGTGTCTTATGATAAAGCATTAGAATTGTGTTTGGACAATGAAGAAATAGATGCAGATGCTCAAAATAGAAAAGGAAATGCACTTTTAGATCTTGGAAGGTTTGATGAAGCATTAGAATGTTATGATAAAGCTATTGAACTTGCAAATGATAATCCAACAGAAAGTATTCATTTTATTTTAAATAAAGGAGTAGTTTTAATGGAATTAAATAGATTTCAAGAAGCAGTTGACACATTCACTAAAGTTTTAGCTATAGATTCAAACAATGATGATGCTCGTGTCTTAAGAGATGAATGTTTGGAAAATTTATGATTCTTGTTTTTGATATTTTTAGTTTTTGTTATTTGTGATTTTTGTTTTTGATATTTTTAGTTTTTGTTTTTTTTTGATTTTTGTTTTTGATATTTTTTTTTTGTTATTTGTGATTTTGGTTTCAGTATTAAATTTGTCTTTTACTTTGAAAAATTAATGATTTAGGTTTAAAATACTTGTAGTCATGATTTTAATATTTATTTGTTTTTATATTTTTCAATTAGAGAGATTCCCCATTTTGCCATTTCAGTAGCTGTTTTTTGAGAATCACATTCAGAAAAACATCTAAATATTGGTTCTGTTCCTGATGGGCGGATGATAACCCAACCACCATCTTTAAATATTTTCACTCCATCAGTTATATCAAGTTCATAACCCAGACTTGAAACTTCAGTAGCTATATTGTTCATAACCTCTGTTTTTTTATCATCTTCACATTCACATTTTAATTTTTCAGAATAATAAACTGGAAGTTCTTCCACAACCTCTGATAATGGTTTTTTCTCTTTTGCTAGAATTTCTAAAATTTTAGCTGCAGATAATGCTGCATCTCTTCCATACACGAAATCTGGGAAAATAAGTCCTCCATTTTCTTCTCCACCAAAAAGACCATCTTCTTCCATTAATTTCCTAGCTACTAATAAATCTCCAACAGCAGTAGCTATTACTTCTCCACCATACTCTTTTGCTATATCATAAATAGCCTGTGAAGTAGCTACAGTTGTAACAATTAAATTTTTGGAGTTTTTGTTTTTATTATTTAATTTCACTTCTTTATTTTCTAGTTTTTCTTTTTTATTTTCTTTTTTTTCTTCTCTATTTTCTAGTTTTTCTTCTTTATTTTCTTCTTTAGAATCTTTTAGCATTTGTTTTTCAACTAATGAAAATGTTTTATCTCCAAGAACAAAATTGCCTTTTTCATCAAT
>WRCI01000122.1 GCA_009784145.1 Methanobrevibacter sp. | reverse complement strand
GTCTCTTGCTTAATTTTTTTATCATATGGACGGATATGTTTAATATCTTTAGAGTTTTCTACTAAAGTATAATTTAAATCTAAAAGAAAAATTACTTTATTATTCATTTTAAGTACCAACTTTCTTTAATTTAATTTAATTTAATTTTTGTTTTAATAATTTTCAATCTAATTATTTTAATAATTTTCAATCTAATTCTAATTCTAAAACGATTGGATTATGATCAGATAGTTCTTCTTCTAAAATATAAGATTTTTCAATGTTATTTTCTAAATTGTCACTAACAAAGAAATAATCTAACCTCAAACCTTTATTTTCTTTACTTTTTCTATATTTGTATTGGATCCATGAATATTGTTCCAATGAGGGATTAAATTTTCTAAAAGCATCCACGAAACCATTTGACAATATTTTACTCAAAATTTCCCTTTCTTCAGGTCTAAATCCGTACATATATTTATTAGTATTCGAGGTATCAATCTCATTGTGAGCTATATTAAAATCTCCACAAACAATTAATTTTTCTCCTTTTTCTTGCATTGAAAAAATAAAATCTTTAAGTTTTTCAAAATATTCTAATTTATTCGATAAACCTTCTTTTGTACCTTTTGCTGAGGGACAATATGTATTTACTAACTTAAAGTCTTTAAAATTTAAAGTTTGAATTCTCCCCTCATTATCAAATCTTTCATCACCAAAACCATTTTCAATGTTCAGTGCTTTTATTTTAGTGTAAGTAGTAACACCACTAAAACTTTTAAGTTCATTTAAAAAGGAATAGCTATTATAATTAGGAATCTTAGCTATTTCATCAGGCAATTCTTTTTTAGATTTTATTTCTTGAAAACAAATTATATCTGGATTTTCTTTATTAATAAAATCTAATAAACCCTTTTCAAAAGATTTCCTAATTCCATTTACATTAAGTGAAATAATTTTCATATAAAATACCCCAAATTCAATATATACAATAATATATACGTTTAGGTATTTTATACTAGTTACTATTTTATACCTAATAGAATAATAAAAATAAAAGAATCTCTTGGGAAATTTGTTGTTTTTAGCTATACTTGTACTATATATATAATATAAAAAAAATATTAAAAAGGCAACTATTTCATAAATCACAAAGATTAAAACTTTCTAGAGGTTTCATTTCTAATGGTTCTATTATTTTCTTTTTAATAGAAAATCTTGGTCTTTGACCAGTATTTTGTTTCATTTCAAAAGTTTGTCTTTCATTAACTTTTGTATCATAAATAATATCATTAGGAATTAAATAAATATCAAAACTTCCATCATATTCACCATTATTATAAAAATCTAAAAAATAAAGTTCATCCCATTTAGACTTAGGACCAAAAGAAGTTAAATCACCTTTAACAGATGTTGCTTTAACTTGTATTGTTTTTTGAGTATGGGGATTATAACAATCAAATGAGCTATGTTCACCAGGAATAGATGTTGCATTAACTCTCCATGAATCATAAATTAAACAGAAAAATATTTCTGATATTTCTGGAAAATTAGATTTTCTGCATTTATATTCATTCAATTGATTAGATAATTTTGCCCACATTTCATACATTTCACAAACAGGTTTTTTATCGGATTCATCAAATATATCTACTTCCACACTATGAGTTTTTCCATTCAATATAAGATCCCTTATTTCAGTTTTCATATTAACATATATTGATGAATATTGTATTTAATATTTTTTATTAAAAAATAGAAGCAGATAATGTTTTTTTATTGATTTGTATTATTATATTGTAGTCAATATACTGTTTACTGTCTGTGCTATATTATAACTTAAAATTGGCGGAACCGCTTCACCTATTTGTGCTCTTATTTCAGTAGATGTTCCATTAAACAAATAATCATCTGGAAAAGTTTGTAATCTCGCCCTTTCTCTATTGCTTAATCCTTGACGATTGTATTCATAGTGATAACCTCCAGTACCTCCACCACCATAAGCTATAATTGTCGGTGAAGTTTTTAAAGGGTGTATTCTACGATAAATATTACTCATCATTCCTTTAACAGCCCAGTCAGTGCCTTCAACTATTTTAAAATTATATGATGGAGGTATATGATACATCCGTTCTTGTATTTTTTTATTAGATTTAGGTAAAGAATTGGAATTGTCAATAGGGTTTATCTTTCTAATTGCTTTTGAAAAATATCCTAATAATTTTAATATTTTTTCATGTTCTTTCATAGCTATTTTGAATCGTTTTGAATCAATATCTTTAATATTATTGAAATAATGATAATCTTTTACAATATCAAGTGATAAATTTGAATATTCAGTTTCCCATTTTTCAGCAACTTCATTTTTAATATTCTTGGTTGAATATTTATAATCTTCCATGATATTCATATATTCATTTTGCAAAGATTCTAATGTTTTTCCTTCAAAAACTTCTAATGTTGTTAAAGGGTATTGTTTTAAATAGCTATTTTTCAAATACTTTTCAATGATAGTATTTAATTTAAAAATATCATCGATATATTCATTTTTCACTCCAATTATTATTAATCTCTTTCTTGATTGAGGAGTTCCTATTTCATAAGTATTCAATACATCATTATAAACAAGAACATATCCTTCTTTTTGAAAGTCTTTTTGTATTATTTCATAAGCAGTTCCTTTATTTGCTGATTTCATACCTGGAACATTTTCAAAAACAAAAACTTTGGGATTAGTTTTTTTAATTATTCTTAAAAATTGTTGATATAATTTTCCTCTTTTGACCAGTACGCCATTTCGTTTATCTTTTCCACGCAATACACTAAAATCTTGGCATGGTGGACCACCAATCACAATATCTGATTCTTGTTCTATATTTAAATCATGAATATCTCCACAAACTCCAACATTCCTCTGATTATCATAACTGTCTAAACTTATCAGTGGAATGTCGTTATTTTGAGTACAAGTTCTTAGATGGGGTTCTAATATTTCATTAGATAGTATTAAATCATAGTTATCATTTTTATGAAATCCCCAATCAAGCCCACCAGCTCCAGTGAATAATGTGATTAATTCATGTTTCATAATAAACCCTCTTTACTTTTAACAGTTGATGAAATTATAGATTTTTCACTTAACCAAGCTAATGTAATGTTTCTAATTATTTCAGAGTCAGTATTTCCCATTATTCCTTTAAATTTTCTTATTAATGTTAGTTGTTCTTCAGATAAGGATATGTTAATTCTTTTATTTTCACTCATATTTCTCACTTGTTACAAATATGTAACTTATCATATATAAATTTATTGAAATTAAATATAATTTTTTAATCCAACTAATTAACATTAAATAAAAAAAATAAAAGAATCTCTTGGGAAATTTATTAGTTCTTAGCTATACTTGTATATATATATATATATATAAAAAATATTATAAAAATTAAAACAATATTATGAAAAATTATAAAAAATATATATAAATTATAAAAATTATAATATCAGTCATGAAAATGGAAATATTATTAGCTAAATGTCCAGAATGTGGAAATCAAGATAAGATTATTATAAGAAAATTTACAGATGAAGATGAATCTCATGGTGAAATGAAAGCTCTTCGCTGTGATGATTGTGGCTACATATTTGAAGACTGCGAATAAAAAAAGAATAATAATGAAAATAAATTTTCCTTTTCATGATTTATTAAATAATTCTCCTACACATATAAAATTATAAAGTAAAATAAAAGAACCTATTGGGAAATTTGTTGTTCTTAGCTATACTTGTACTATATATAAAAAATATTATAAAAATTAAAATAATATTATGAAGAATTATAAAAAATGTAAAAATAATAAAATTTAAGTTATATAATAACAGTTTTAATATAATGTATTATATTCAAATAAAATCATATTAAACATTGATAAAGCCAGTTGGGTCGCCTTTTTGAGTGAAAGCTATAATATTAATAGAATTTGAAAAAAAATTACAATTTTTAGATAAAGTATTTTTAACTGATTTTAATGCAATAGTTTCATTGTTGTGGTCATTACTCATATGGCATAGTACAATACTGTGTGTGGTTTCATTAATACAATTAGATAAAACATTTCCACAATCTTCATTAGATAAATGACCAAGAAGACTCAAAATTCTTTGTTTATTAAATTCTGGTCGATTTCCATTTAAAAGTAAATCTACATCATGATTACTTTCAATTAAATAAACATCTGCAGATTTAATTAATGATAAAGTTTCCAAGTTTACATGACCCGTATCTGTTAAACATACTAATTTTTTATCTTGATGCTCGATTATGTAAAATTGAGAGTTAATAGAGTCATGACTGGTAGGAAATGCAGTAATCTTTAAATCATCAAAAATAATACTTTCATGAGGGTCTATAAAATTCAATGAATCTTCATTTATAATGCCAGTTGTTTTTTTAAATTTATCGCAAGACAATGTATCATTATTTCCATAGATTAATGTGTCATAGTAACGATTAATAACACCAACACCTCTTATGTGATCTACATGCTCATGAGAAACAAAAATAGCTTTAACATCATTTAAATCTTTACCAATTTTGTTTAAAAGAATTTCAGTTCGTTTTTTACTTAAGCCCGCATCTATTAATATTGAAGTTTTATCACTTTCTATGTAAATAATATTTCCACTAGATCCACTTGCCAAAACAGATAATTTTAAGGTCAAATTAACTCATCCTTTGATTAAATATAATGTTTTAAGAATAAATATTTATTTAGTT
>WRCI01000121.1 GCA_009784145.1 Methanobrevibacter sp. | reverse complement strand
TCTGAACTTTTTGTTTTATGGATAAATTTATATAATTAGTTGTTTTTATTATATAACATATATTATATAATTATTTTTAATTGAATTTGCATAATATAAAAAATTGTAAAAAAAAATGAATAATTATAGGAGGATATTTTTATGAAAACTAAAAAATTGTTTTCTATATTTGTAATAGTTTTGGTAGCTGTGTTGATGCTTACAGCTGTGATGTCTACAGTGACGGCTGTTGATGCAGCATCCAAGAAGGTGAAAGTAACATGGAATGCAGATGGGGGTAAAATCGGAACAGCCAAAGTCACCACAACCACGATTAAACAAGGTGTTAAAATAGGAAAACTACCTACAACACCTAAAAAAACAGGTTATGCATTCAGTGGGTGGTACACCAAGAAAAAATCAGGTGGAACAAAGATAACTAAAAACACAAAACTGAAAAAGAGTGCTACCTACTATGCACAATGGAAACGCACATTAACTGCTGCTGAAAAAAAACTTATAGGAGTGTGGTCACAACATCCTGATCATGGAGATTGGTGGTATGGAAATATTGCAGGGTATGGAAAGATTTCTGGAATTGAAAAGATTATTCCTAGAAATCAAAGTTACAATAATATGTTTTTATTTAAGAAAGATGGTACATTTGTTCATACATTTCGCTATCTAGTAAACTACGGATCACTAGATGCGACAAGACCCACAATGGCAGGAGTATATATTTTCCATGGGAATTTTCGCATTACAAGTGATGGAAAGATTGTAACGTCGAATGTAAAAGCATTTAGTACTACTGGTATGAACATGGGAGTACCTAAAGGGTGGGGAAAATCTGGAGGTCGTACATATAAATTCGAGTACATACCATCTGGTATCAATGTACAAGTTGTTAATCATGATAATAGTCCAATTTGGCAGGAATACTATAAGCGATAAGATGAGATTCTTAAACAAGGTGAAATTTTGTTAAAGAATTTCAATTCTAAAAAAAGAATAAAAAAAATATTAAATGAATTAGAAAGATAAATCAACTAAAAGTCAATGGTTGTAAGTTCATACTCTACAGTACAAAAAAATTAGAATTTACAATCAGTTTCTTTTTTCCCTAAATAAACCCACTTATATTAGCTATCTCAGCTAAAAATATAACAATTAATGTTAAAACTATTATGATATAATCAGTATACATGATATTGCTTTCTTTTTGTAAGCTTGTAGCTTCACCAACATATCCTCTAGATAACATACTGTAATAAACTCTTTCTCCTTTTTCAAAGGATTTTAAAAATAACATCATTATTGTATATCCAATTTGTTTTATTCTCCAGATATAGCTGGTTTTTTTATTCCAAATATTAAAAGATCTTGATTTTTGAGCTTTTAGAATGTTTTCTAATTCATCAAAAAAAACGAAAACATATCGCACAGTCATACTAAGTATCATTGACATTTCTTTTGGAAAACCAAGCTTTCGCATTGAATTTACTATTGTTTCAAGTGGAGTTACTGATGAAAGAAGAGAAATAGCTGAAAGACAAACAATTAAACGAGAGAGCAACAATGCTCCAAAAATTATTCCTTCATAACTTATAGTTAATCCAAGAGGTAAGGTATAAAGAATCACTCCTGGTTTTATAAATGGTTGGAAAATAGCTATAAATCCTCCAAATGGGAGAATTATCAAAATTCTTTTTATAAAGTACCCTATTGATACTTTTGAAAATAAAAGAAGTATTATTAAATATATTTCTAACAATAGAAGAACAAGAAAATCAGTTGTATATACTGCATATACAATAATTAAGACGGTTAATATAAGTTTTATTCTACCATCTAATCTATGTATTATACTAGTTTTCCAAGCTTCTTGTTCTATTTTATCTATTGTTATATTCATAATTTCACATTATTAATATACAAATATTGTTTTAATTATTTCACATTCATTCGTTTTTATTTTTTCTTTTTAGTAGATATCCTAGCCCTAATGCCAGTATAAATACTATAATAGTCCCAACTAGGAATGATATTAAAGTCCCTATTGGACCTTCACCAAAAGCTTCAATTTCATAATCTGGCATAGGTGATTCAATTAAATGTGATTCTTCAATTTCATGAAGTATTTCCTCAGGGAGTATATCTTCCATAGTTTTTTCTAATCCGTCTGGATCAGTAGATGCTATAAAAGCACTTACAGCAGCTATCAAAATTGCAATTATTAGTCCAACAATAAGCAATTGCTTTGTTTTTTTATCCATTGTTACAGTCCTCCAGCTATTAAATCAGGTCTCATTTTTTTAATTGAACCATAAACAATTGTACTAATTAAACCTTCAGCAACTACTCCAATTATAACATGGTAAGTACCCATTAAGAGTAATCCTTCTATTAAAGGGAAACTTCCTGCAAACCATAATTGTATTGCAATTACTAATGCAGGGATTAATAATGATAAGAAACTTGCTACAAATACAGAAGGGATATCTTTAATATATGATTTTAAACCTTTAAAACTGTAAAATCCAATAAAACTTGCCAAGACTCCCATATTGAATATGTTGATTCCAAGTGCAGTTATTCCACCATCTCCAAAGACCAATCCTTGAATTATTAAAACAACAGTCAAGACTAAAAATCCTGCAAAAGGACTTCCAAGTAGAATAGCTACTAACGCTGCTCCTACCATATGTCCACTAGCGCCTAAAGGTGTAGGTATGTTCAAAGCTTGAATTGCAAATATTCCTGCAGCTAAAACTGCGAGTAATGGAATTTGTTTTTCTTTTAAATTATTTTTTGCCCATTTTACAGCAAAATATCCAATGATTATTATAATAATATAATATATTGCACATTGCCATAATGGTATAAGTCCGTCGGGGATATGCATATTTTTTCTCCTTTTAAATTAATTTATTTTCAATTTCTATTTATTTTAAATATATTTCAAAATTATTTTAAAATTAAAATTTTTTATTATAATGATTTAAATTTTATCTAAATTAAAAATTTTTTATTATATTAAAATTGTATATATTATAAAATTTAATTTATACATTAAATAATGTTAATTCAATTTATTATTAATATAATAAATTAAAAAAGATATAATTGAAATCTTTATATAAAATTTAATTTAAAATTAAAATTTTTGTATTACTTTTTTTCATTTTATTTATATATTAAGTATTAACAATTAGTTTCACACATGTTTTTGATTTTATGTTTTTTGATATATACAATATCTATAAACATAATTGTATAAGTTAATGTATTTAATTTTAAAAATATCACATATAAAGATTTTCTTCGTAATACTAAACCCTATTTTTTCTTATAAAATGTAATACTTTTTTACTTTTCAAGTTATTATTTTTTATAAAATTATTACTTTTTTTTATTTTTTATTATTTTATTTTTAAAGTTATTTTTAGGAATATTAGAACTCTATTTATTTTTTTAAAGTTTTGTAATTCATTATTTATGGTTTTAAATGGTTTTTTTCATTTTTTAATCATTAATAAAGCAAATTTATAATATTGTTTTTATTGAAAGTATTACTCCACTTAATTTAAACACTTTTTTGACTTTTGAATAGAAATTAAATTGTTTTCATGAAGTTTTTTCCATTTATAATACTTATTAACTTTTTATTTATCTATTTACAATAGTTTTAACCCAAAAATTTTTAGAAAGGTTTAAGTATGTATTACTAGTTTGATATATAATGTTAAGTAGTGGATTAGAGAATTTGTATTATAATTATCTAAATTTATTATAAATTAGAAAATTCGTCTATTTTACTAGCTCAGCATTTGATATTTGAAATATTTGAAATATTTGATATGATTAATCTAGATTAACAATTCAATAGATAAATCATTATAAAAATTTATTATAAAATAATTTAGATTAATAATTCCCAAATTCAAAATTTCTTAACTTAGATATTTATCATACAATGCCATCAACTACTTAATATCAATAACTATTGTTTAAAATCAAATAAAGGAGAATAATAAATCATGGAAAACATTATAAAAATTAAAAAATTGATTTTGATGCTCATACTCTGTGGTTTTATGATAATATTAGCTATGGGGTCATTTTCAGCAGCTAATATTACAGTTGCTAATACTACAAATGTTGATGAAATTCAAAATGTAATATCGGGAACTAATGGTACTAGCTTAAATCCAGGTGACACAATCACATTTAAAGAAGGTGTTTATAATCTTTCAAAAGGATTTGTAATTAATCAATCAATTAATATAGTTGGCGAAAATGGAAATGTAACATTTATTGGAAATGGTATAGATCTTACAACAAGTTTGGCAAACTTCCCAGGCACAGATAGGTTTGGAGTCCATATCACTGCTAATAGTGTTAATCTAACTGGAATAACATTTATAGGCTTTTTTTATGGCATAAGTGTTGATAGTGCATCTAATACACTTATAGATAATTGTATTGCAATTAATAATCGTAGAGGAATTGAGCTTACAAATGTTAATGGTGTGACTATTAACAATACTAAAATGAATAATAATCAAAGAGAAGGAATAAACTTTGGTGGAAATAATATTCATATAGTAGATTCTGAAATGAATAATAATAGATTTGAGGGAGTTCATGGTCATGCATCAAACAGTGGTATATATAATAGCACTATAAATGGCAATGGATTTGGTGCTGCGGGTACTAGTACAATGCCAGGTATTGATTTACATGGTCATGGTGAAGGAGTGGCTAATTTCACTCTTGAAGGAAATGCTGTAAAGTATAATGCTGGTGCTGGATTAGATCTTAATATACAAAAAGCAACTGTAATAAACAACATTT
>WRCI01000120.1 GCA_009784145.1 Methanobrevibacter sp. | reverse complement strand
CCTCTTGATGAAACAGAAGAATCAGAAAGAACTGCAGATATACTTAATAAAATTGTAGATAAATCTTATGAAATGATTAAAAATCATCCAGTAAATCAAGAAAGAGAAAGTGCTAATGAAGCTCCTGCAAACATTATTATTCCAAGAGGTGCTGGTGCAGTTCCTGAAGTTGAGCTATTAAACGATAAATATAATCTAAAATCTGCATGTATAGCTGAAACAGGTCTTATAATGGGAATAGCTAGATTTGCAGGTATGGATATTATTGAAGTTGAAGGTGCTACTGGAGGAGTAGATACGAATTTAGATAATATCGCTAAAACAATTGTTGAAAGTGTAGAAAGTGATAAATATGATTTCTTTTTAATAAATGTTGATGGTGCTGATGAAGCAGGACATGATGGTGAAGGAAAAGAAAAGCTAGAATTCATTGAAAAAATAGATGAAATTATTATTAGCAAGCTTTTGAATCTTGAAGACTGTTATATCATACTTACAGCTGATCATTCAACTCCAATTTCTACAATGGATCATACAGCTGATCCAGTACCAATAATAATAAAAGGTCCCGAAGTAAGGGTGGATGATGTAGATAAATTTAGTGAACTTGAAGCTTATAAAGGAGGACTTTGTAGAATTCGTGGTTCTGACGTAATGGATATTTTAATGGATTTAATGAATAATTCTACTAAGTTTGGTGCTTAATAGTATCAATAATTTTTAAATAAATTTGATGGATAATTCTACTAAGTTTGGTGCTTAATTAGTATCAATAATTTTTAAATAAATTTGATGGATAATTTTACTAAGTTTGGTGCTTAATTAGTATCAATAATTTTTAAATAAATTTAATAGTATTGGGGAAAAAATATGCCAGAAAATAAAAAGCTTTTTGGAACTTCTGGAATCAGAGGAAAAGTTGAGGATGAAGTAACAACTAATTTGACTTTAAATGTTGGAAAAGCATTAGCTACTTATTTGGATAAGAAAGAAGAAGGAAAAAAAGATGTTGTAATTGGATATGATACAAGAACAACAAATGAAATGTTAGAAAATGCTATAACTGCAGGATTACTTGAATCTGGTTGTAATGTACTAAAAATAGGAATGGTTCCAACTCCTCTTGTTGGTTATGCAGTAGATAAACTTAAAGCTTCTGCAGGAGTAATGCTCACTGCTTCACATAATCCTTCTGAATATAATGGGATTAAAATTTGGAATAAAAATGGTATGGCATATACTCCTTCTCAAGAAGAAGAAATTGAGAAAATATATTATTCTGAAGAATTTACAGAGGCAGGTTGGGAAAATATTGGAGAAATTTATCATATTGAAGAAATTAAACAAACATATATGGATGATTTGTTAAATGCTGTAGATATTGATGCTATTAAAAACGCCAAATTAAAAGTAGTTCTTGATCCTGCTTCAGGCGCAGGAAGTGAAATTTCACCATTAGTTATTCGAATGGCAGGATGTGAAATAATAACTTTGAATTCTCAATCAGATGGATTTTTCCCAGGTAGAAATCCAGAACCTAATGAAGCTAATCTTCAAGACCTTATGGAAATTGTAGCTAAATCTAATGCAGATATTGGAATTGCTCATGATGGTGATGCTGATAGAATGATGGCAATAGATGAAAATGGTAGAATCAGTGACTTTGATAAGCTTCTTGCAATTATGTCTAAATATATGGTTGAAAAGTCTGAAGATAAAAATGAAGGAAATGATTCACTAAGTAAAAAAGTTATCACTACAGTAGATGCTGGATTATGTATGGACGAATCTTTAAAAGAAGTTGGTGGAAAAGTTATAAGAACAAAAGTTGGAGATGTTAATGTAGCAGAATCTATAATTGAAGAAGATGCAATTTTTGGAGGAGAACCATCTGGAACTTGGATATATCCTGATTTTGGGATGTGTCCTGATGGAATTCTATCAGGTATTAGAATAATTGAACTTGTAGCTAAAAAAGGAAAATTATCTAAATTATTGGATGATATTCCAAATTATACTAGTATAAGAGAAAAAATAATTTGTTCAAAAGAAGCTAAAATTAAAGTCATGGGAAATATGGAAAAATTATTAACTGATGCTTTTGATGATATTGTCAATGTTAATAGTATTGATGGAGTTAGAATAGCTTTTGAAGATGGTAGTTGGGTTTTAGTAAGACCTTCTGGAACAGAAGATTATGTTAGAATCACTTTAGAAGGTAAAACTCCTGAAAGAGCAGAATTTATAAAAGATATTTCTGCTAAAATTATTAATGAAAATTTAGATTGATATGATGTTATAGTTTGATGATTTCATAGGTTTATATAAGTTTTTATAGGTTTATATATATTTATATATAATTTTATATATTTTTATAGGTTTTTATAGGTTTATATATATTTATATACATTTATATATAATTTTATATAATTTTATACAGTTATATATATATAATTTTATAGATTTATATAAATTTTAATATAAATTTGATAATTTTATAGAATATTAAATTTAATAAAATAATATAAGTAAATAATTATGAAAAAGTGTGTAAAAAAAGTTAATTAGAGGAGGAATTAATATTAAAGCTATTATATTAAGTGCAGGTGAAGGAACAAGGATGCGACCACTAACATTAACAAAGCCAAAAACTATGCTTCCAGTAGCTGGAAAGCCTATTATTCAATATAATATTGAATCATTGAGAGATAGTGGTGTTACTGAAATTCTTTTAATTGTTAATTATAAAGAAAAAATGGTTAAAGACTATTTTAAGGATGGAAAAAAACTTGGAGTTAATATAACATATAAAACTCAAGAAGAACTTATAGGAACTGCTAATGCAATTAGCTATGGTGAGGATTTTGTAGATGAAGAATTTATTGTTTTAAATGGAGATATAATTCTTGATACTAATCTTCTCATGAAAATAATTGAAGAGTATTCCAAGTTTGACTCTGATACCCTCATGGTTTTAACAGAAGTAGAAGATCCTACTCCATTTGGTGTTGTTGATATTCAAGATAATATTATTAAAAAAATTGTTGAAAAACCAAGTAAGGAAGAAGCACCAAGTAATTTTGTTAATAGTGGAATTTATATATTTAATAAAGATATTTTTGATAAAATAGCTAAAACTGAAAAATCTCCACGTGGAGAATATGAAATAACAGATTCTTTATCTATGCAAATAGAAGAAGGCAAAATAATTCGAGGATATAAGTCTGATAAGCGTTGGTTAGATGTTGGACGTCCATGGGAATTAATTGATATTAATGAACACTTTTTAGAAGGAATAAAGACTAAAATAAGAGGAATAGTTGAACCAGGTGCTCATATCCATGGAAATATTCGTTTAGGTGAAGGTAGTGTTATCAAATCAGGGGTTTATATTACAGGCTCTGTGTATATAGGAGATAATTGTAATATTGGCCCTAACTGTTATATTAGAGGAAACACTTACTTTGGGAACAATGTAAATGTAGGTAATGCTGTTGAAATTAAAAATTCAATTATTATGGATAATACTAATGTTAATCACTTAAGTTATGTTGGAGATTCTGTTATTGGATCTAACTGTAATATAGCTGCTGGAACTAATGTAGCTAACTTAAGATTTGATAATGAAACTGTTAAAATATTTGTTAAAGATGAAAAAATTGATAGTGGAAGACGTAAACTTGGAGCTATAATTGGAGATTTTGTAAAGACTGGAATTAATTCAAGTTTTAGTCCTGGAGTAAAAGTGGGATGTAATTCAACAGTAGGGTCTGGTGTTTTATTATATAATGATTTAGGTTCTAATAAAATAGTTTTTGTTGAACAAATACACACTATCCATGAAAAAAAAGATGCTGATAAAAAGTTACATACAAAAGATTAGTTTATAATATATTTAAAAACATGATATTGATAAATGATTGATTTAAGTATATTTCTATCAGTCAATGATTAATTAGATATATGTCTGTGATAATGATTAATTAAGTATATGTCTTTGGTAATGATTAAAATGAATATTCAAGAATATAATAACTTAAAACCGAATTTAGATAAATCAGTAATAACTTTTCCAGGTGCTCATATAATTGGAGATGTTAAAATTGGTGAAAATTCATCAGTGTGGTATAATGCGGTTATAAGAGGAGATAGAGGACCTATTGTCATAGGAAAAAATTCAAATGTTCAAGATAACTGTGTTATTCATTGTTCAGATACAATAACCACAACTTTAGGAGATAATGTTTCAATAGGACATGGTGCAATAATTCATGGTTGCGAAATTGGAAATAATGTTATTATTGGAATGAATGCTACTGTTTTAAATAATGCTAAAATTGGAAATGATTCTCTTGTTGGTGCAGGAGCAATAGTAACTGAAGGTAAAGAATTTCCAGATAAAAGCTTAATTATTGGAACTCCAGCAAAAGCAGTAAGAGAGTTGAGTTCTAAAGAAATAGCAAAAATAAAACTTAATGCTCAGGTATATGTTAGTTTAGCTAATCAATATTGATTTTCTGGATAATTCAGTGAAATGGGACTTTTTTAGCTATTATCTTTA
The DNA here is from genome assembly GCA_009784145.1 of Methanobrevibacter sp. GTDB lineage: Archaea > Methanobacteriota > Methanobacteria > Methanobacteriales > Methanobacteriaceae > Methanobinarius. The sequence goes on along the minus strand of WRCI01000120.1, from coordinate 283 downwards.
TTGAGATTGTTGTTAGTATTATTAATAGTATAAAATTATTATTTTAATAAATTATAAATTATTATAGGGTTATATAATTATAAAATTATATTATTATAGAGCTATATCATTTAATATAAGGTTATAGAATTATAGAGTCGTATTATTATAAAATTATAGAATTATAAAATTATAGAATTATAGAGTTATATTATTATAAAGTTATAAAATTTTATTTAATAAATTGTTAGTATTAATTAGGGAATTATTATATATTGTAGGTATAATCATGAAAATAAGGAAT
>WRCI01000119.1 GCA_009784145.1 Methanobrevibacter sp. | reverse complement strand
TGGAATTTTTTAAGAAATAATTATTATTACCTTTACCCCTAATTCCAATATTTACTGATTTTATAGTGTTTTTCTCTAGAAGATTCCTATTTCCAACTAAATGAACAGCTACTTTCGCACCACTAATAAGATTATTCTTAAAACTATTAAAACCAGATTTAGTTCTAATAGCTACATTGCTTTTACCAGAAATCTTATTTTTCAATATCAACTGATAACCATGCTTAGCAACATATATACCAATATGTTTCGAATTCCTAATAGTATTAAGCTCTATACGATTTGTTTGAGAATTCACATAAATACTTATACGATTCCTATTAAAAGTATTATTATAAACCCTAGTACTATGACCCTCAACAAAAACACCATTACCCCTAATATTAAAAATCCTATTGGAATGTAAAACGTTTTTAATGCCAGAAATGTAGATTCCGTTGTTACAGTTATTTATATAGTTAAATGTTATATCATTTTGATTTCCAGCAATAAACATAGCTCTATTATTATCCAAAAACCTATTTAAAATAATATTATTTTTTCCAGAAATAATATAAATTCCTAAAGCATTTTTTATAAAAGTATTTTCATTAATATTACTACTTGAAGAATTAGAAATGATACCATTAGAATTGATATTTTCAAAACTATTACTATAAATCATAGTATCTTTACAGTTACCTAAATAAATCCCATCTCCAGTAATATCTTTAAATTTATTGGAATAAATATGAACACTAGAAGATGAATATACAGATATTCCATAAATAATATTTTGAAGAATATTATTTCTAATGTTAGCTACAGTTAAACCACTCAAAGAAATACCTAAATTAACTCTAATCAAATTGTTATTATCAATATGAGGATTAGTAGAATTTTCTACACTAACACCAATTTTAGAGTTTCTAATATTGTTATATGTAATATTAACATTTCTAGAATTGAATAAATAAATACCTTCATTGTTATTATCTATAAGATTATTTTTTATTTGACCAAGATTAGAACTTAAATAAATTCCTGTATTTGAGTTGCCTGTAATATTATTATCAATTATATATGAGTTAGAAGAATTTCCTGAAAATATACCATTACCCTTATTATTTCTGATATTATTATTCAAAATATTTATAGATCTAGAAAGTACTAAATTGATGCCTCCTCCATTATTATTAGTTATATTATTATTTTTTATAGAAGCACGATTAATATCTAAAGCAAAAATACCAAAATTTCCATTTTTATCAAATGTATTTCCAATAATATCTAAGAAATATCCTTCTTTTATATAAATACCACTATTACCATTTGAATCAATATTATTATTCTCTATTTTATTGTTGATAGGTATATTATTATTTAAATTAGTTGAATAAAGATCATCCAAATAAATCCCTGATTTCTTATTGTTGCTTATATTATTTTGAATGATATTTAAATAATCAGAAGAACGAATATAAATTCCATCATCATTTCCAGAAATATTATTCCCAGTAATATTAGTATAATCAACATTAGTAAAGTAAATACCAGAACCAGAATTATTCAAAATAACATTATTATTAACTTTAAGATTTTTTGAAGAACTTACATAAACACCATTATTTTTACTTTTTTTCACATTATTTTTATTTATTTTTGTATTATCTGAATCAGATACAGATATTCCATTATTTCCACTGTTTTCAATTTTATTACTTTCTATATTTACATTATCTGATTTTTCAACATTGATTCCATCATTATTGCTTCCATCAATAATATTTTCAGTGATTTCAATATCTCCACTATTTCCACTTTCACTAACTGAAACACCATTATTTTTAGAATCAGAAATCGTGTTATCTTCAATATATACATTATTAGAATCACTAACTGAAACACCATCGTTTTTAGAATCAGAAATTGTGTTATTTTCAATGTAAACATTATTAGAATCACTAACTGAAACACCATTACTAACATTAGTTATAGTATTATTTGAAATATTAATGTTATTAGATGATTCGATAGAAATACCATCTCCTTCACTATTAAGTATAGTATTGTCAGTGATATTGACATTATTAGAAGAATTAATAATAATGCCTGTATTATAATTCAATATAGTAAAACCTTTTATCTCCACATCATTTGCTATGATATTAAAAGCAGGAGTATTATTAACAACATTCATAATAAGTTGAACACCTTCAGCACAAGTAATAGTAATAGCTTCAGTAATAGTTAAAAATATATTATAATAAGTTCCCAAACCAGTATTGTCAAAATATAATTCAGTAACCCCTGTATTAATAAGCTCTTGAATTTGAGTACTATTCATTGTTTCATCAACAGTGATAGCACTAGCTGAGGATAGCATTGAAAAAAACATCAATACAATGATTAGTACAAAAACCTGGTTTTTATTAATTAATTTCATGAAATTACCTCTATTTTTTACCATACTTACACCTCAACATTAGGAGTTCCTGGAGGTACCCAATATGAAGTAGTTATTGCTGTGAAAAGAATACCACTCTGACTAAGTATCATATAACCTAAAAAGTTTCCTGTAGTGCCATCAAAATAATGGAATCCCCAAACTGGAATATAGTTATTTGGATCTATGTAATTAGAATAACCAGAGAAATAATAGCTTTTAGAAATTATATATCCATTGTTATTAGCATAAGGGCTTAATATATTATAAGCAGAACTTACACTACTAGCTGATGTGGAAAGGTTGAAGTACTCTAAAACTGGAACTCCTTGAGCTTCTCTAGTTATATGTGAATCACTATGTCCTATTAAATGATTATTACAAAGAAAATACCAATAATTCCAACTATTAGTATAAGTATCATAACTTCCTCCAGACTGAGTTGGCATTGTCTGTAAGTAGCTTGTGTAATTAAGAGGAGCTATAAAACCAACTGTAGCAGCATCAGCAAATAACCATTGCCCATTAACATAAACTTTAGTATAGACATGTCCTTCATGTCCCTGGAAAGGATAATATTCTTCTTCAAAAAAGAGTATAGCATGATATTCAACTGGAACACCAACAGATCGACACAATGCAGCCATCACATTTGAAAATCCAACACAAAATGCTTTATAATTACCATTAGACCCTTTTTGACTTAAAATTTGCACAGCAGAAATATTAGCATCAAGAGTATAATCAATATTTTCTTGAACCCATTTATAAATTAACTTAGCTTTAGTATAATAATCATCACTTTTAACTCCACTAGTTATTTGTTTTGCAAGTGCAACAATTCTTGGATTGTTAACTTCAGCATTAATTGTGGTTTCTAAATATTCATTAGCTAAATTTTTTGTACTTTGACCTACTGTAGTTGTAGTTATCTTTACAACTTTAGATTTTGAACCTTTAATATTATACAATATAGTATATTTAACCGTAGTATTTGTATTTGTTTTTGAATTAAAATTACTTGTGTTTTTAGTTTTACTAGTAATTGCATAACTTACTTTAGTAGTAGTGGTAGTATTAATCAATCTAAGACCTGCAGGATATTGGTTAATATTCGAACCAGTTTTTACATTAAACCATACCATTTTTTTGTTTCTATAATCATAAGCCTGTGTAATAACACTTGATTTTTTTGATGTAGAAGATTTTTTACTTTTAATATATGCCTTAGCTTTTGCATTAGATAAACTTTTAGTACTAGATTTAGTTACTTTAGTTACTGCATTATTAGTAGTAGGTTTCTTCTTTTTATCAATATTATTAACTTTATTTTTGGAATTACCTATACCTGAAGGTTGAGTACTTATATTATTTTTAGCAATAATTTCAATATTTTTAACTTTATTAAAAGTTTTCCCATTTTCGGTATAACTAGTAGTTAATTTTACTATTTTCAAATTTGAGCTTATAAGAATACTCGCAGTAAATCTAGCTACTCCATTTGAATCTGTCTTTACAGTATATGTTTTACCATCAACATTCAAAGTTATAGTTTTATCTACTGGCTTATCAGATATTGTAGCTGTAATATTATTTATATAAACATTAGTATTTTTAGTATAAATCCCATTAACTACATTATCCCCACTAGTTAATGAAGAACTTACAACTATTGAATCGCCCTCTTTTACTGAATTAGATGCTTCAATAGAAATACTTAATATTTGAGCATTGTTATTTGTTAAAGTAACAGCATTTAATCTTAATGTGCCAGTATTATATATTCCACTTCCATAAATAGCATTATTTCCACTAATAGATCCACCAGTTACATTCAAAGAACTAGTTGTATAAATAGCTCCCCCATTATTTGAAGCTACATTGTTAGTAAAAATAGATGAACTAATTATACTTGGCTTTGTTGTATATATAGCCCCACCATTTTTTGCAGTATTCCTATTAAAATTAGAGTTACTAATATTTAAAATACCATTACCACTATGAAAAATTGCTCCACCTTCACTATTAGCATGATTGTTATTAAAATCACAGTAGCTAATAATAATAGAAGAACTTGTACTAAATATTGTAATAGCTGAACCTTGATTAGCAAGAGAATTAGAAAAAGTACAATTTTCAATAATAATATTTCCATAAACAATTATGGCTCCTTCAAAAAAACCACCTTTTTCAAAGTTAATATATTTTAAAGTTACTGTGCTTCCACTATCTACATATAAGATACTGTGTAAGTTGTTTGCATTTAATGTTGCGCGGTTAGTGTTTGATTGGCCTTGAATAGTAATATTTTTATTAGCTGTTACATTAATAGGGCTTCCATTTGATTGACCTTGAACAATTACATTTTTAGTACTATTTGTAATATTTTTCAAGGTAATATTGGTTTCACTACTAGAACTAGTATAAATATTATTGCCTAAATTGATTATATCTCCAGATTTTGC
>WRCI01000118.1 GCA_009784145.1 Methanobrevibacter sp. | reverse complement strand
TGTATTTATTACAACAATTATTTGAATAATATTTACAATATTTTATATCAACATCATATAGTTTATTAGATGTCCTATATAAATGTTATGGTTTATACAAACATTTTATATTTTTATGTTGTGTTGAAAAAAACAACAATTATTTGAATAATATTTACAATATTTTATATCAACATCATATAGTTTATTAGATGTCCTATATAAATGTTATGGTTTATACAAACATTTTATATTTTTATGCTGTGTTGAAAAAAAGTATTGTATTTATAATGAAATATGTGTAAATATTCTGTTATATAGCATATAAAAAGAATTTAGTAGCTAATTTTATAATGAAACTGAAGTAAGACTTATAAAAAACTTTAATATTGGGAAAATAGCTATTAAAAAAAGAAAATTTTCTTAAATTAGAAAACTTTATATATAATGTTTTTCAAATATTTGATATGTTATGGTTCCGTGGTCTAGGGGTATGATATCTCGCTTACAACGAGAGGATCGTGAGTTCGAATCTCGCCGGAACCACTTTGATACTTATTTTTTCTAATTAATATTTTAAAAATCAAAAAATATTCTTATAATATAATTTTAACTAATTTTAACTAAATTAAACTAATTTTAAATAACTATAAATAAATTTAACTATTTTAAATAACTATAAATAAAATAAACTAATTCTAAATAACTATAAATAAAATAAACTAATTTTAAATAACTATAAATAAAATAAACTAATTTTAAATAACTATAAATAAAATAAACTAATTCTAAATAACTATAAATAAATTTAAATAATTATAAATAAACTTAGCTAATTCTAAATAAAAATAAAATCTATAGTAAATTCACTTATAGATTAGATTATAATAATATTATCATTAATATTAAAATAACTAATGATACAAAAAATACTGTGGTTCCTTTTACAAGAACAATAGTTCCATCTTTATTTAATACTAAAACAAGACCATAAGATAAAATTAAAGCAGAAATTATTTTAACTAAACCAATAACACCTGCTGGAGCATTAAATAATATTTGTAAAAATAATGACACTATGTGAGATACAACTACAACAAACAAAATTGAAACAATAGTGTTATTTAATACTGGTTTGATAATTGTGAGTAAAGAAGGACCTTCATTAGATGTTTTTTTACCTAAACCAGAAAAAAATGATTTTTGATTATTATTATTATTGGCTCTAGATCCAAATCTTCCTAAACCAACATTAGATTTCCCAGAAATATAAGTGCCTCCATCATAGTCATAAGCACTATTAACAGAATTTACTCCACTATCTGTGTCAACATAGTCATATCCTGAATTGGTATCATTATTATAATGGCTATAATCATCTGAAGAAGTTTCAACAGACTTTTTAGAATCGATTTTTGATTTTTTAGAAAATTTCTTAGCTAAAACCATTAAATTATCTCTATCAATTAATTTAATATTTCTTCTTGAAGCATATTTTCTAGCTTGTTGGGAAAAATTAGAACTAGTAACAATAGCTACTTTAGAAGCTTTGATAGATCTTCCAACAATTTCCATTTCTTTTAAAATGTCCACACCAACTTCCCATTGTTTATCATAGTTTTTACAAGCTACAACAATTCCAAAGTCCCCCATAGCTGTAGGAAGTACAGCATATATATCAACTATTTGTTGAGAAGTTTTAAAATCTTTGTATACTTTAAAACCAGCGTCTTCCATGACTTTAGCAATGAAATTTACAAGTTGTTGTTTTTCCACAATTTCACCAATTATTAGAATTTATATAATGTTAAAAAAATCATTTCACTAATCATTTCATCTTTAATTATTTTTATTAATTATATACTATATTCTATAGTATTTTAACTAATGTTTCTATAATAATTTATAATATTATTTTATACCAATATTTCTATAATAATTTATAATATATTTTATACCAACATTTCTATAATTTATTATTATATAACCTTTTATATTTATTTTTCAATAAAAATGAAATATCTATTTAAGATTAAGATCTTTGAGTAACTTGTCTCTTTCCTTTCTAAGACTGTTTAAAAATTCCTTATCGGCAGATTTTTCTTTTTCCAAATAAGCAATTGTTATTGTTATAGCTTCTAAGTTAGTTTCTAATTGATTAATAGGCAATTTTTATTCCTCTCATTTTTTTAACAATGAAATCTATTTGTTTAAGATTCTACTTATTATCATCTATAATTTATAAAAATTTATATAATTTATCATTTAAAATTATGTTATTTCATATATTTAATATTATCATTAATAGTCATGAAAACATCATGAAAGTAGATAAAAGTATTTAAATTACTATTATATAATAATAATTAATAATAATGTTATACACTATAATTTAATATATTAGTTATATTATGAATTATAATTATAAAAATAAAAAATATTTATTTATTATATAATTATACATATTATAATAATAATTAAATTTATACTTGTTATATAAATTAAAATTTACATCATTTATATTAATTAAAATTTTAATAATATGTATATAAATAGAATATAATAAATAAATTATAATATAATAAATAATGATAATTAAAAAAATATAATAAAAATGATATTTAAAAAAATCATAAATAATGAAAAATTTGAATATAAAAGATAAATATCAAAAAATTAAATCATTGAAAAAATAAAATTATATAAATTTATTAAGATAAAATAAAGAGGATAATTATGCAAAACAATAACAACAACTTCCAAGTAAATAAACAATTCGCAGATTTCAAAGGTAAAGATGTTTTAATTGGACTTAAAAACTGGGAAGAATTTGAAGGTAAAATAATAGCTATTGACAATTTTTTAAACACTGTTTTAGAAGTAGAAGATGGTTTAAAAGTTGTTAAAGGTGGAAAAGTAGCTTTCATTTCAATAAAAGAATAATATTTATTAATTTACAAATTTTTAATTAATTATATCATATATTTATATAAACTTTTTAAATATACTTATTTAAAATTATAAGCTTATTAAATTATTAAAATTATAAACTTATTAAAATTATAAGCTTATTAAAATTATAAGCTTATTAAATTATTAAAATATAAAGTTATTAAAATTAATGGAAAGTATATTGTATACTTTTTTTAAAAAATTTTTTTCTATTGTATAAAATATAAAAATAAAGTTTATAATAAGCTTTTAAAATTTATATACAATATATTAAGAACATGTAAACTATATTAAAAATACATATACAATATATTAAAAATATATAAAATAAATTAAGAATTTATATACAATATATTAAATAATCATGTTCAATATATATAAAACTAATTTTAAATAGCTAAAAATCTACTTCAATTCCTAAAATATCTTTTTTTCCATTGTAAATATCTTTAGCTATTTCTGAACTTCCAAATGCACCAGAAGTACTTGGAAGTACAACTATTTCAAAGTCATTTTTTAATAAACTATTTCTTAAATATTTATTAATTTCATTTTCAAAATCTATTGGATTTTTCATTGAACCAAATGATCCTGTTAAAATAATACCCTCAATCTTTTCATTTGCAATAGCTATTAAACCCATGATTTCCATAGCTACTGTAAAAACCATAGTATCAATAGCTAATTTAGCAGAAGAATCTCCAGATTTATATTTATCAAGTAAAATATCCTTTACATAAGCTACTTTAGAATCTATTTTAGCTATTTTTACAGCTCCTGCAGTTGAAAATGCTTCATTAGCTGTGCATTTTTTTTCGTCAATATTTCGAATCATTTCCAAATCTATTGGACCATGAACTACACCTATAGCGCCAAGGCAAGCATCAATAGCACCACGAATTTTTCCATTTTCAATTAATATATTAACACTGTTAGAGCTAATGTCAGCTACAATCATATTTTTCCATTTAGTAGCTAAATAAGCATTATAACTAATACTTACCTTTTCAGAACTAGCTTGATGAGAGTATGCTGCCCTAAATAAAGGATCAAGAGAAGGAGAATCTTTGTGAAGACCAGGAATAAGAACTGTAGGAATATTAGATTCTTTGATTTCATCATAAACTGAAGTTCCCCCTCCAGTAATCCTTCCAGCTCCTTCAATAGACAATATTCCTCCATTTTTGACCTTAGTTATTGGTAAAATTGAGTTAATGCCATCTCCCATACCATAAGTAATTGCCATTAGCTTAATATCATCAATATTGACTCTTTTTGATAATTCTTCAATAGCTGAAACTAATCCAGCTTTAGTTTCTTCACGACCTATTTTAAAGCTTTCAATTTGATCTCCGTCATCAGAAAGAATACCAAATGTAATTCCAGTAGTTCCATGATCCATTCCTACAAATACCAATGCATTCACCTTAATTGATATTAAATGATAAGAAAATAATTAATAAATAGTTAAATTAAAATTTTATTTAAAGATATGATTTTATTGTATACTATATAAATTTTTTATTAAATTGAATATTAAATTTTATTATATATTATATAAATTTTTTATTAAATTTTATATAAGTTTTATATGTAAGTTTTATATGTAAATTTTATATCAAATTTATATCTGATTCTTATTATATATTATATAAATTTTTTATTATACTTTATTCATATTAAATTGAATATTAAATATTTTGAATAATTTATATAAAAATATTTAGAATAATATTATACAAAAATTTGAATTAATTTAACTATAAAATATTTAGAATAATTTATATAAAAAAATATAAAGAAATAAAAAAACTAAATAAATAAAAGATATTAAATCTTTCTTTTTATTCGTCCTTTTTTTCTAAACCACAAGCTTTTCTAAGTTTTGAACCAACTTGTTCTATTTTTTTCTCACTTTCAAGAGTTCTCATTCTATTAAGCATTGGCATTTTAGCTATAGATTCAAGGGTCCATTCTTTAGCAAATTTGCCTCTTTGGATTTCCCTTAAGATTTTTTTCATTTCATCTTTAGCTTCATCGTTGATGATTCTATG
>WRCI01000117.1 GCA_009784145.1 Methanobrevibacter sp. | reverse complement strand
AGTTAATTGAAATTATAATTAATAAAAAAATTAATAAAATAGTTAATTGAAATTATAATTAATAAAAAAATTAATAAAATAGCTTAAAAAATGATGAAAAATCATTTATTTGCTAAATAATTTTCATAATTTTCACAGACGATATTATACATTTCTTTGACAATTCCAGACATATTTTTCTCTTCAACATCTACATCATTTTTATGTTTCTGATAAACATATTCTTGGGCAAAAGATCTACTCATAAATTCAATTTTATCAAAATTGATAATAACTTTAGAATCACAATCAGCAATCTTATCAAAAAGTTTCTCAGCTGATGTTCGCATACCTAACTTTTTGTAAAATTCTTCTTCTAAGTTCACCTCTTTTAAACAATTTGTCATAATATCACCTCTTTATTAATTTTTTATCAAAAATATATATGTTTTTTTATTTATATAAATTTGTTGTTTTTGTTATCTTTTTATGTTTAGAATAAGTTAAAATTAGTTTTTATTATTTTTTAAACCCTTTCAAAGCTAATTAAACCTTTTTTTAAGTAGTTGATTTTTATTTAAATAGTATTAATGTATTTACAAAATTATTTTATATAAAGATATAGCTAAAATAGTTTAAAAAAATATATTAATATATTTATAAAATGATTTTTTAGCTAATGATATTATAAGATTTGTATTATCTAAGTATATATTAAATATAATTTAAAAAATATTATTGAATTTTAAATGATGTATTAATAAGGGTTATGAAAATAAAAAAAATTAAATATAATTGATTAATATATAATAATACAATAGAAAGAAGATATATAACAATTATAGGAACTCATTATTATAAAGGAACAAAACCTTTTAAACTTTATGGAAAAGTAGTTTTCATCATAAAAAGTGAATTATTTGTGAGATAATTGACTATTATGTTGATAATAGCAAAAAAGGTTTTCTAAAAATATGCCTATGAGAAGAATGAAAAAAGTTCTTTAAAAAGAAAAATAAAGAAAATGAAGATTTTTAGGAAGATTATTAGTAAACAAGTGTAAGGATAAATAAAAAACACTCAGATAGATTAAGAAAAATCGTATGTTAGTTATGTATTCCAAAATTTAGCTTAATTATAAACACATTAATTAGTTATTTGGATTTTGAAGAAGAGGAGAGGTGAGAAGAAAATGTATGATCTGATTAATAGATTAGTGGAGCAGACATATTCGAAAATGATGAATGTTGATAATGAATCACAGAATTTTAGATTCAATAAATTAATGGATTTATTAAAAGACATGGAAATGGGTGTGAGAGTAATAACTTATTATGAAGATTATGTTTTTCCAATAGGTTATCAGCCTTTTCCAGAAGAGGAATATATGGTAACAGGAGCATTAATAACTGATAAAATAATAGGTTTTTACGGAATGGGTGAAAATGGAGGATTATCAGTATTCGATTTTAAAGATATAACAGAAATGAAACAGAGTAACAATATACTACATATCTCTTTTGTAAATGGTTTTATAGAATTAACATTAGAATTGCCTGACAATGAATATGCCTCTATATTGTATGACTATTTGAATTTAGGAATGAAAGGATGTTCTTCAGAAGAAATAGTGTGTGGAGTATTGGGATAGCCTGTAGAGTAGATTAATACCTAGCATTAGTATAACCACGATTGGTAGGAGTGGTTTTCATATCCTTTTTTTGGACTTCCTGATCCAACTTAGCAATAGCTGAATTAATAAGGTCTATTGCCTCTCTGTGAGATTCAGGAAAATAAGGAACATCTTGATGAAAATTTAAATATAATATATTAATAATTTTATTTTTTAAAAAAAGAATATTAAGGCAAAGAAAGGATATGATAAAATACCATATCCAAACTTCAATATATTATTAGTTTTTTTTATTATAAATACTTTTTATATTACTTATTTTTTCATGTTTGTTTTGGTTTTTATTGATGTATAATAATATTGTTGCAGAGAATACATCAAAAAAATAATCATTGTATAGTATTAACAAAAATAATATTTCGTAATCTCTACAACATTATATGATTTATAATTATTTTTATTATAAATATTTCCTAAAATGAGGATTCTAAATATATATTTATATTAATTTTCAGTAATAAAAAATAATAAAAAAGTATGTTAAAAACAATTCTAAACTATGCGACAATATCAATAGTTGGTCTTGAACTTTAGTATTCAATAATATGAATTATTTCTATTTTATGTTTTATTTCTAATTTTTATTATATTTTTAATTTTTATTTTTTTCTATTTTATATTTTATTTCTATTTTTTGCTGTATTTATCATTTTTATTTCTCATTTTTATTTTATTCCTAATTTTTATTTTATATTTTTCATTATATTTTAATCATTAATGAGCAATTAATTAAGCAAAAGTATTTATATTATCTAATTTAAATATAATGATGTTATTAATATTATATATAAATTATGAATGAATAAAATTTATTAATGAATAAGTTTTAAATTATCATTAGGATATTCGGTGAAAACATGGTAGAAGTTACAAGTCTTTATGATTTAGATATATACACAATTGCTGGGGAATATGTTGGAAGAGTTGTTGATGTTGTTCTTAATATAAGGATGGGAACAGTTTCTAAACTTCAAGTAAAAGCTTTAGAACCAGAAAATAAAAATGTAGGGTTTAGAGATTTAATAAGAGGAGCAACTATGAACTTTGTTCCTGAAGAAAATGACATGAGAGTTTTACAAGAAGGAGTACTTAATGTAGATTTTGATAAAGTTAGAGCTATCAGAGATATTATATTGATTGATCCTCAAGACATTCGAAAAGTACAACCAAATAGACCTCAACCTCCAATTAGTCCTAATCCTACTCAAGTACCAAGTGAAGCTCCAAATAATGAACCTCAAGTTCCAAGACCATAATAAGATAAGAATTTAAATAAGACTATGGCTTGAAATAGCTATTATTAAAGGATAATACTTTAAATAGTTATTATTCTTAATTTTTCTATTGTTTTTATATAATTATTAATTTTTAATTTAAATTATTAATTTTTATTTAAATTATTGATTAGTTTTAATAGCTTTTATAGCTTTTATATTTTTTTTATTATTGTTATTAGTTTATTTGTTATAATGGATATTATCATTATAATTAAGCTTTAATAATAATTTAATAATTTATTTTTTACTAAGGAGAAGTGGTTTCATGATAGTTGGAATAATTGGCTGTGGAGCAATAGCTAATATTATTGTGAATAATTTTTTATCAAAAAGTGATGGAATAACTATTAAATACTTTTATGATCATGATATTGAAAAAGCTGAAAATTTAGCTACAATTGCTGATGGAATAGCTGTTTTAGATATAGATAACATGATAAATAATGTTGATGTAGTTTTAGAAGCAGCATCACCAATATCTGTTGAAACTTATGCTTTGAAAACTTTGTCTAATGGTAAAGATATTATTATCATGAGTGTAGGGGCATTAATGAATAATGAGCTTCGAGAAAAAATGATTGAAACTGCTACTAAAAATAATGCTAAAATATTTGCTCCTTCTGGAGCTATCGTGGGTCTTGATGGAATAAAAGCAGCTTCTATTGGCAAAATTAAAAAAGCTACTTTAACCACACATAAACCTCCGAAATCTCTTGGAAAAGACACTGATGAAGAAGAAGTTCTTTTTGAAGGAAAAGCATCTGAAGCTGTTAAAATGTTTCCAGTTAATATAAATGTAGCTGCAGCACTTAGTATTGCATGTAATATGGATGTGGATGTTAAAATAATCGTTGATCCAAAAGTAAATAAAAATGTCCATGAAGTAGATGTTGAAGGAGATTTTGGTCGATTTAAAACTAGAACTGAAAATTTACCATGTGAAGTAAATCCTAAAACTAGTATGTTGGCTGCATATTCAGCTATTAAACTTTTAAAAGGTTTAAATGAAAATTTTATCATGGGAACTTAAGTAAAAGAATTTGGTATGATGGAAGATTACAAAATTTACAATAATTTTAAAGATTACAAAATCTACAATAATTTTAAAGATTATGAAATTTACAATAATTTGAAAGTCCCTAAAGATTCAAATATTATTTTACGATTAGATGGACGAAATTTCCACACTTTAGCTAATAAAATATCTTTAAAAAAACCTTATGATAAGCTTTTTTCCATGACAATGGTAGATACTTCTAAAGATATTTTCAATGAGTTTGCTCCATTGTTTATTTATACTTTTTCAGATGAAATAAATATATTATTGTCTGAAATTCCATTTTCTGGAAGAATTGAAAAGTTAAATTCTGTTTTTCCAAGTTTAGCTTCAAGTTCATTTTTAAAACATTTAAATAGATATTTTTCTAGTAATGAAGATGAAAAATCTATTATTGATGATGAGAAGTCTATTATTGATAATGAAAAGTTTAGTAATGAAGATGAAAAGTCTATTAATAATGAAAAGTCTATTATTGATAATGAAAATATAATTATCTCTTTTGATTCTAGACTTATTCCAATAGCTAATAACAAGGATATTGTTAAATATTTTAAATGGAGACAAGATGAATCTTGGAGAAATTGTGTAAATAGCTATGGATATTGGACTTTAAGGCAGGAATTTTCTAAAGATATAGCTACAGAAAAACTAAAAAATTTAAAATCTTCAGATATTCACGAGCTTCTTTTTGAAAAAGGAAGTAATCTAAATGATGTTGTCACATATCAAAAAAGAGGAATAGCTATTTATAAATATAAAGAAAAAATCACAGGTTTCAATCCAAAAATTAATGATAAAGATGTTTCATATAGAAATAGATTGTATGTTGATAAGGATTTAGCTACTTTTGATGAAAATTTCTTTAAAAAGATTAATATCATATGATATTATATATTTTAATAAATAAATTAATTTTATATAATATATTTTTATATAAATAATAAATTATATTTTTATATAAATAATAAATTATATTTTTATAATAAATTTAATTTTATATATTTATTTATATATT
>WRCI01000116.1 GCA_009784145.1 Methanobrevibacter sp. | reverse complement strand
TATATTATTTAAGTATTTACTCTTACATATATTTAAAATATTTGTTTTAAATCCATATAATTTTTTTAATAAAGTACTTTATAACTAAAATTAGATTTTAAAGCTATTGATATTATGAATTATTACTTTTCATTAGCTACCTCTATGTTTATATGTAACAAAAAGAAATGAACAATTAACTAAAATATAATATTGGATTTAAATTATTATTAATTAAAACATCTCATATGAAATTAGTTTATAAATAGAAAAGTTTATATTGTTAGTGATACATAATATTATATATTATTTACATGTACTAATTTTATGAATATTATATTGAATTAAATATAATATTATTAATTATATTTTAATTATATTTCTAATATATTATAGTGGAAAATTATAAATAAGCTTATAAAATAACTTTATTTTTTTATAATACATATTATAAATCAAATTAATATAAATTAACTTATTATCAGTTCTTAAATATTATTAACATATATTATTAGCTTATAAATATTATTGAAAATTATTAAAAATTATTAAGATTAAAGGAGAATTATATCATGAAAAAGGAATCAAATAAAAAGGAGATTGTTTTAAAAGGTGCTAGAGAACATAATCTCCAAAATTTAGATTTGAATATTCCTAGAGATGAATTTATAGTTATCACAGGACTCAGTGGTTCTGGAAAATCTTCATTGGCATTTGATACAATTTATGCTGAAGGTCAGCGCAGATATGTTGAATCATTATCTGCTTATGCAAGACAATTTTTAGGTCAAATGAAAAAACCAGAAATTGATTATATTGAAGGTTTATCACCCGCTATATCCATTGATCAAAAAACTACTAAAATGAATCCACGTTCAACTGTTGGAACTATAACTGAAATATATGATTATCTTCGTCTATTATTCGCAAGGATTGGAATACCTCATTGTTATAAATGTGGGAAAGAAATATCTCCTCAAACTGTAGGTCAAATAGTGGAAAGTATTATAGAAGAAGGTTCTGACTCTGAAAAAGTGAAAATTCAAGTTTTATCCCCTATTATCAAAGATAGAAAAGGAGAACATAAAAAAGTTTTTGAAAAATTTAGAAATAAAGGTTTTGTTCGAGTAAGAGTAGATGGAGAAATTCATGACCTTGAAGAGGATATTCCTTTAAATAAAAACACAAAACATACAATTGAAGTAGTTGTAGATAGATTAATAATAAGAGAAGATATTGAATTTCAAAGAAGATTAGCTGATTCTCTAGAAACCTCTCTTGAATTTGGTGAAGGTTTAGTTAAAATTCTCTTTGAAAAAGAAATCAAAGAAAAAAAATCCAAAAATGATTCTATTAATAGCTATGAAAAAGTTTATTCTGAACATTTTGCATGTGTTGATTGTGGTATAAATTTTGAAGAATTAAGTCCACGAATGTTTTCTTTTAATAGTCCTCATGGAGCATGTCCTGAATGTAATGGATTGGGAAGTAAGATGGAGATGGATCCAGATTTGATTGTTCCTAAAAAAGAACTTTCATTAAATGAAGGAGCTATTGTCCCTTGGAGCAGATCTAAAGGTAATAAAGATAATTATTATCATCAAATGCTATCTGCAGTTGCAGATCATCTTGGTTTTTCTATGGATACTCCTTTTAAAGATTTATCACAAGATTATCAAAATGCAATTTTATATGGAACTACTGAAAAAATAGGATTTAATTTCAAACGTAGAAATAAATCTTATAGAGTCAATAGAAAATTTGAAGGTGTTATAAATAGGATGGAGAGACATTATTTAGAAACAAAATCTAACTATTCTCGTAGCTATATCTCTAAATTTATGAGTGATCATAATTGTCATGTTTGTAATGGAAAAAGACTACGTCCTGAAAGCTTATCTGTAACTGTTGCAGACAAATCAATAGCTGATGTAGTTGCAATACCCATTAAAGATTGTTATAGTTTTTTCCTATCTCTTGAATTAAATGAAAGAGAGTTATTCATAGCTAAAGAAGTTTTAAAAGAAATTAAAGAGAGATTAAAATTCCTTGTTGATGTAGGTCTTGATTATATTACAATGGAAAGATCTTCTGGAACATTATCTGGAGGTGAAGCTCAAAGGATTCGTTTAGCTACACAAATTGGTTCTGGTTTAGTGGGAGTCCTTTATATATTAGATGAACCAAGTATTGGTCTTCATCAAAGAGACAATGTAAAGCTTATTGAAACTCTTAAACGTCTTAGAGATATTGGAAATACCTTAATCGTAGTTGAACATGATGAAGAAACAATTCTTTCTGCAGATTATGTTGTAGATATTGGACCTGGTGCTGGAGAACATGGCGGAAAAATCGTAGCACAAGGAACTCCTACAGAAATTATGAATTCTTTAAATTCTATTACTGGAGATTATTTATCAAGAAAAAAATCAATACCAATTAATAAAAATAGAAGAAGTGGAAATGGTAAAGTTATTTCTGTTTTAGGAGCTCGAGAAAATAATTTGAAAAATATTGATGTTGATATTCCTCTTGGAGTATTTACTTGTGTAACTGGTGTTTCTGGTTCAGGAAAAAGCTCCTTAATAAATCAAGTTCTCAATAAAGGATTAAATGGTATTTTAAATAATAAACATGCTTATGCAGGAAAACATGATAAAATTGAAGGTGCTGAAAACGTTGATAAAATAATCATAATAGATCAAACACCAATAGGCAGAACTCCTCGTTCTAATCCAGCTACTTACACAGGCGTTTTTACTCCAATTCGTGAACTTTTTGCTGAAACCCCTGAAGCTAAAGCTAGAGGTTATAAACCAGGACGGTTTAGTTTCAATGTTAAAGGAGGACGTTGTGAAGCATGTTCTGGTGATGGAATAATTCAAATTGAGATGCACTTTTTAGCAGATGTTTATGTTCCTTGTGAAGTTTGTAAAGGAAAACGGTACAATGATGAAACTCTTGATATTCGATACAAAGGAAAAAACATTTATGAAGTCCTTGAAATGACTGTTGAAGAAGCAGTAGTATTTTTTGAGAATATACCTAAAATAAAAAATAAATTACAAACTTTAGATGATGTGGGCCTTGGATATATTAAACTTGGTCAATCTGCTACTACTTTATCTGGTGGGGAAGCTCAAAGGATTAAATTATCAAAAGAACTATCAAAACAAAGTACTGGGAAAACATTATATATTCTTGATGAACCAACTACTGGTCTCCATTTTGATGATATAAAAAGACTCCTTAATGTTTTAAATAGATTAACTGATTCTGGAAATTCTATTATTGTTATTGAACATAATTTAGATGTGATAAAAACAGCAGATTATATTATTGATTTAGGTCCTGAAGGTGGAGATGGTGGAGGAAAAATCGTTGCCACTGGTACTCCAGAAGAAATAGCTATTTCAGGAACATATACTGGTGATTTTTTAAAGAATATTTTATCAGAAAATATCACTCCTCTTGCTAAAGAGCTAGCTAATGAAAAAATGAGTAAATAATTTATTATATTAATATATATTATATTCAATAAGATTATGATTAAAAATAAGATTATAATTAAAAATAAAATTATATTAAATAAAAGTCTATTACTAAGATTAATAATTAAAAATAAAATTATATTAAATAAAAGTCTATTACTAAGATTAATAATTAAAAATAAAATTATATTAAATAAAAGTCTATTACTAAGATTAATAATTAAAAATAAAATTATACCAATAATTTATATATATGTAACTATAAAGAAGATTAATAATGTATTTTTAGATAAACTCAAAAAATCAGTGCTAATTAATAATTATTAGTAATATTAGAAGTTTATTATTAGAATATTTTTTAAAAAAAGGTGATATATATGGATAATGATATTTCAAGAGTAGGTGAAATAACTTTAAGTATAGTTGGAGGTGTTGCAGGTCTAATTATTGGAGTAATCTTTTTTGTTACTGCTTTTATGGACTATGGATATCTTTATGGTCCAAACTATGAAGCATTATTATTTGGAATACTTTCTCTTGCTGGTGGTACAATTGGAATTGTATCTGGAGCAATATTCAAATATTATACTAAAATAGCAAGTATTCTCGCAATAGTTGCCAGTGCTCTTTCTTTGGCAGGAGGAGTTATTGCTTTTGGAATAGTAGGTTTCATACTTTTATTAGTTGCTGGAGTTCTTGGTTTAGTTAGAAAATAGATAATTTAAATTATTTTTAATCAATTTTTTTCTAAATTCATTGATTAATGACTTTTAAATTCAATTAACCAGTTTTTTCTAATTTAAATTAATCGATGACTTCCAATTTAAATTAATCATCTACTTCTAAATTCAATAATCAATGACTTCCAAATTCAATTATTTTAAATTAGATTTTTTCAATTTTTCTTCTTTTTTTACTATAGCTTTTTGAACTTTCTCACTTTTTAATTCCCTTAGAGCATCTTTAGCTATCCACTTGGCAGATTTACAATCAATATTATCTATTTCAATAGCTATTTCAATAGATTTTTTATTTAAATATGTGTTTTTCTTGCCAATTTGTCTTAATGCCCAGTTTACAGCTTTTTTAACAAAATTTCGATTATCACAAGCTTCTCTTTTTGTTAATTTCAGTAAGTTTTCAAAGATTTCATTGTCTGTCTTTTTATCATGGACAGCCAATACAGCTATTAATGCAAAACCTGCTCTTTTAACAAATTCTTTATCATTTTTAGTCCATTCATATATTTTATCATATGCAAATTCAGTCTTTCTAAAAAGATTAATACAACACTGATCACATATTTCCCAATAATCAAATTCATTAGCCCAATTATCCATTTGTAGTGGAGTCACATCATTAGGAATATCTACTAAAGAAGCTATAATTTTGGTTTCTCTAGTATCAATTTCCCACAATTCGGCAGCTAACTTATGGCTTTTTTCACATTCTTTAGCAATACTTTTTAAAACAGGCATCCTAATTCCATAAGTGTTTTTAGGATTTATTCCAAATCGAGCCATTCCTTCAATTTCTTCAGGATTTGAAAGTTCTTCTAACTTTTTTACTATATCTTCTATTGTATTCATTATATCCCTTAGTAAATTCTTGTTTTTTGATTATTTTCTTTAATTTTATATAATATCCTGTAATTTTATATAATTTTATATATTATTATTTTTATATAATT
>WRCI01000115.1 GCA_009784145.1 Methanobrevibacter sp. | reverse complement strand
TAATACTAAATTATATTATATTATTTATAAATATAAGATTTATAATAACATTAAATTAGAATATAATAATTATAAATATATTAAATTAGAATATAATAATTATAAATATACTAAATTAAAATATAATAATTATAATAATACCCAATTAAATATAATTTGTAAAATCACCTTGTTTTCATTTTTTCTAAATAGCTATTCCATTCTTTATCATTCATATTAGGAAAAGATGCATCAGCATTTGAATGGAAAAATTTACATATTGTTAGGGTTTTAAGATGTGGTGCAAAGTGTTTTAATGTAGAAAGCCCTTGAGATGCAATATAATAAATAACTCCTACAAAGACAACTAAATCATGTTGTCCTTCACCTTTTACTCCTTTCCATTCTGGATCCTTTAATAAGTTAGTTATTTCAACAATTCCATAAGAATCTGTTTTAATTCCATTTTCATGAAATGATTTAAAAGCATCAGCTGTTGTAACTATAGGTAGATTCCAAGTTTCAGCTATATCTATAACATGACTCATAAGAGGTTCATTTTTCCCAGAAGGACCAACTACAAATAAAGGACGTTTAGCTTTTTCAAGCATTAATTTAGCTGTTTCAGGAGTAACAAGTAATCCTTGTTTTGGTCCAGCTATAACAGTTGGTTGCCAGGGAATAACTCTGTCATTCATTTAATCACCTTTATATATTATACTTTTAAATTTACCTCAATCCAATTATTTTCAACTATATTCTTTTAAACCCTATTATTTCTAACTATATTCTTCTAAACCCTATTATTTCTAACTATATTCTTCTAAACCCTATTATTTCTAACTATATTCTTTTCAATCCTTCTTTTGTGGAAAATCAAGAATTGATGGATCCATAACTAACTCTCTTGCTTGCCAATTATTTCTTTCTAAAATCTCTTTAACATCATTTTTATAAGTAATAGGAATGTCTTTTTCATTTCTTATATATTTATAAACATCTTCAGGAATTATACCAAAATATTTCTTGTGTAAATCAATATAATGATTTAATTTAATTTGTCTTCCTTTGTTATTATCTGTTGGTCTAAGACAATTTTTAGCAATAGCTACAGTAGCTTCTTGCCTATTTTCAGCAGCATATAATAAATGTTCTGGAGCAGGTTCTCCTTTAATCACTTTATTATTTCTCATATCATTTAAATCCCAGGTGTCTTTTTTATCAGAACGCCCTAGATATAATCTTCTGTATTTAGAACCATGTGGTCCAAGAATTACAGGAATGCCCCATCTATTAACACCAGTTGCAATAGCTGCTGCTTTTTGTGAATAAGGTCCCCATGCAACACCACATGCTCCTACACGATTAAGAATATAATCAGCTATAACTTCAAAATTCCCTTCAAGTGGTTTTTTAGCAAATATATTAGCTATCTTAATAGCTACACCTGGAATATGTGAGTTAGATACACATGACCCTACATTAACAAGCCCTCGTGCATCAAATTTGCCACTATATTTTTCATATAATGTTTTTCCTTCCTCATCTTTGTACTCACCAATAGACATAGCCCCACATCCACTAGTAACTACTATGTAGTTTCGTTTCAAAAATTCTTCAGCCATTTTAGCTACATCTTCTGAACCATCAGGATAATTAGTACAACCTACAAAAGCTACAACACCAGGAATATCACCAAGTACAATTGGAGCTCCTACACGTCTTACCTCAACATCTGTAATTGGTCCTCTACCAACTCGAATATTGAATTTTTGATTTTTAAGATTGTTTTCTCCAATTTTAGCCATTAAATCCATTATTTTAATGTTTTCTGGACATTCCTCTTCACATCTACCACAAGTATAACAAATATCATTATTATATAGAGATTCAGCTTTTTCAAAGTTCCCTTTACCTGCAGATGATACAGCTTCCATAATTGGAATACTGTTTGGACAAACACGTTGGCACCATTGACATTCTGTACATTTACTAGCATTTTCTTGGATTTCTTCCATGTCAGGTAATTTTTTAAGCAACTTTCTAGTTTTAGATAAACTCAATGCAAGTTTTGTAGCTACTTCACCAACTTTTTCTGGATCTAAAATAAGTGCTCCTTTAATTTCTTCACTTAAATTACCTTCTTTTGTTAATATATCATTTACAATAGAATCAACAGAATCATTTGTTCTATCAGTTAATCCTAAACACATTTTGTCAGTAGTAGCTATAAGTGCAGCTCCTGTTTTTTGAGCTTCTTCTAAAACATCAGACCTAATACATTGTTCATCTACAACAACAACATCAGCTACTCCACTTTTAAGGAACTTTAATTGTTTAGAAATAGGTCCTACAACTTTAGCTCTATCACTGTATCTAGTTATATCAAGAGAAGTACAGCAAATACCACAAAGTTCTATCGTCTCTTCAAGACCAGCATCCTCTAAATAATCAACAATTCCAGCACCTGGAGCAACATTATGACCAATACAAAGAATAACAGGTTTATCTCTATTAATTACACCAATACCAAGTTCTACAAGTGGAGTATCTGAATCTCCTTTTGGTAAATCTAATGCAGCTATTTGAGAAATTTCTCCTATTTCCATTCCAATATGATCCATTAAACCAGCATGTAATGCTTTAGATTCAAAATCGAGATAATTTCCTTCTTGACCAGTATGACAAGCTGAAAGAAGATGGAGATTTTGCTCTTCCATATAATCCATAGCTTCTCTAATATCTCCTAAGGTTTTTGGAGCTTTTCCAATTAAAGTTCTCATAATTGGAGCTTCAATATCAATAGCATTTCCAAAATCAATTGGATAATCTGGACCAACTTTGTGAATTAAATATTCAAGTAAATGTCTACTATGGGCAGAATGGGCTGCTGCTCCAATACAGCAAGCTAACAATACAAATCTTCCTTGTTGTGCTTCAATATCAATTCCACATCCACCTTTCTTCCCAGTTAAATCACATTTTCCAAATGTACATAAACAACACATATCACAAAATGGAGAATAAAAAGGAGGATACCTTTCTAATAATTTCATATCCCAAGACCTTAAATCAGTAACAGATGGTTTTGGAGTAGGTCCTATAAATTTTTCTTCATCTTCCAAATCAGGAGAATCAAATTCTATAATCTCGCCAAAAGAAAATTTAATATCTTTATCTTTCCAAAAATCATCTTTAAAATCTTTTGATTTACTTGAATTAGGTGCCAAATTATCACCAGCATATTATTATTCATTTTATTATTACTTATGAATATTTTATTAGTTTATAATAATATTTTATTAGTTTATAATTATTGATAATATATATGTAATTTATAACTATTATATTTTTATACTATTATTAAATTATGATTATAATTTTTAATTAATTATATTGAATGATGATTATATTTTAAATTTAAATTATTTAAAAATAAAAAAGATATAGAAAAATATGAAAAATATGAAAAATATAGAAAGATATAGAAAGATATAGAAAAATAAAAGATAAAAATAGAAAAAGTTTTAAATTTAAATTTAAAACAATGAAATAGAATAATATAAAAAAATAATGAAAATAATGATAAAAAATAAATAAAATAATAATAAAAATAAAAAATAATAAAATTAAAAAAATAAAACTTATCCATTATTTTAATTAGCTATTTGAATTGTATTATGTTGTTTTTATAGTTAGATTCTTGTATTCTTCTGTTATGATTAATATGTGCTGTTTTTACGAAATTTCTGTGGGTAGAATATTTAAAGAATTTTGCATTGATTGTTGTTGATTTATTGGGATTTATCATTTTAACTGGATATGTTTTAGAAAAAGTCCTTTTGCCTACTTTATAATGAATTCTTAAATGGGTGGATTGTGAGGCAAGTCCTCCTGTGTTTTTTATTGTGATCCTATATGTATTACCAGTTTTTTTAACCCTATTAATAGTTAAATCTGCATTAGTACGTAGATATATCTTTGATAAAGAATTTTTAAGACTATTATCATGTGTATCAGTTGTGATTTTTGGTCTTAATAAAAAACGACCAGAATTAGTCACTTGGACAGTCACTCTTAATAAAGAAGTGCCTACTTTTGCAGATGATAATCTCCAAGTAATAGTATTGGTTTTTGCATTGAAAGTATGTGTTCCAGCATCCTTAACAGCTCTAAGAAACTTAAAACCTTTTGGTAGTTTATATGTAAATACTGTATTTTGTCCTGTATGTGGTCCATCATTTATTATTCTATAAAAAAGTGTAATAGTATTTCCAACTAATGGAGAAGCATTATCAGTTGTTATCCTAAGAAACATACTTGATTGGCGAACTGTAAGAGTTCCAGAATTAACAATTCCATCACTAGACCTTGCTAAGATAGTATATTTTCCTCCATTTAAAGGCACTCTGTAGTTATAAATAGCTACACCCTTACTATTTGTAGTATTTGATCCTAGATTTACACCATTTATTGTGAATCTAACAGTTTGACCAGACAATGATCGATTGTTTGCACTATTGGTTAATGTAGCTCTTAACTGAGCAACCTTTCCTTTATCAACAGAAACTGAACTTACTCTCACAATTGATCCACTTGCAGCTATAGTTAATGTTGATGTTCTCTCAGAATTATCATGAACATTATCTCCTAAAAACCTAGCAACAACATTGTAATTTCCAGTAGTTCCCCTATGAGTAATTCTAGCTATTCCTCCATTATCTGTTGTTGCACTATAAATTTTACCTCCAATATTGAATTGTAGAGTTTTACCAGCAAGTACTCTATTGTTAGAGTCTCGAAGAATTGCAAATATACTGACATCTTGGTTATTTATAGCCTTAAAATCACTTAATTCAACTTTTGTAGTTTGTTTTAGATTGTTAACAGTTACATTAATTGTGTGAAATCCAACTCCATACATATCTGCACATTCTGCTCTTATAGAATATCTCCCATTTGGAGCATCACTAGTATCCCAAGTACTTTGCCAACGCTGATTAGCATTATTAAAATTTGAAAGAGAAAGTTGAATCTTTTTATCATAACTTACATTTAGACCCCTGATTGTTATATTAAGTGTAGATGGGACTCCAGTATGAGTATGATCTAATGATACTCCAAGATCAACAGTTCCACTAACGGTTCGGTTATTTATTGGGTTTATAACTGTGATTTCTGGTGGGACATCTCCATCATGAGCTGAAACTACAGTACAACTAGTAATGACTATAAATAAAACAAAT
>WRCI01000114.1 GCA_009784145.1 Methanobrevibacter sp. | reverse complement strand
TGCATCTACAATATCTTTTGGAGGTTCAATTCTTTGAATTTCTACTCTAACAACTCTGGTTCCCCATTTGTCAGTAGCTTCATCAAGAACTTCTCTAAGTTGAGTGTTTATCATTTCTCTTGAGGTAAGAGTTTGATCAAGTTCAAGTTCACCTATGATATTTCTTAGGTTTGTTTGAGCTAATTTTGTTATAGCTTGATAAAACCTCACAACATTGTAAATAGCATTAAATGGATCGGTTACTTCAAAAAAGATAACACAATCTACTATAACTACAGTATTATCTTTTGTAATAACATCTTGTGGTGGAACATCTACTACTTGCTCACGAAGATCTACTTTTTGGATTGTTTCAATAAATGGGATTATAAATGTTAAACCACTTTCCACAATTCTTTGATATTTACCAAATCTTTCAACAACACCTTTTTCATAAGGTCTTAATATTTTAACAGCTTTAGCTGATAAAATAAATACAATGATTATTATTACAATTGCTAATATTGTCATATCCATTTTCATCACAACTTTTTTTTAGATTATAAATTTTATTAATAAATTTCATATTTTATTTAGTTTGTTTTTTGTTTTCTTATTTTGTTTGTTTTTTTGTTTTCTTATTTTGTTTGTTTTTTTGTTTTCTCAGTTACTTTGTTTTTTTTGTTTTCTTATTTAGTTTGTTTTTTTATTTTGGGTGCTTTTTATTTTCTCATTAATTTACTTTTTATTTCTTTCTAACTTTTAATTTAACACCCTTAACTTTTTCAACAATCACACTTTCTCCAACTGAGATAATCTCTGTTGATATAGCTCTCCATTCTTCTCCAGATATTTTAATCATTCCTGCATTGTCATGATCAATTGCTTCGATTACCACTCCTTCTTTTCCAATAAATCTATCAGTTGCAGCTTTTTTATCAGGAGATCCTCGAGTTAATATATTTGCAAATGGTCTTGAAGCTAATAAACAGATAATTGTAACAACAACAAAAATAATTAACTGAGCTGTTGGGTCAAAACCTATGTAATTAGCTACTGCAGCTATAGCTGCTCCAATTCCTACTGACATTAAGTAAAAACCAGTTGTAACTATTTCTAAAAATAAACATCCTGCAAACAATATTATCCAAAAACTTAATGGGATTTCAAACATTTTTTCACTCTTCTATATTCTCATTCTAATTATCATATAATTAATTAAATATCTTATATAAATAATTAAATAATTTCATATAATTAATTGAATATCTTAATTTTTAATCAATATAAAATATAAACTAAATATAATATAAATTTTTATAAATATATTTTAAATAAAATTTTATATTAATTACAAAAATAAATTTAAAGAATATTATATAATTATTATATAAAATATAATATATTCGATGAATATTTAAGATTATTCAACTTTATTTAAGTTTTTTTAAGATTCTTTAAACTTTTCAGCATAAGACTGTATTTTAGACTCTAAAGAACTATCTAAATCTTCTTTTGTAATAAATAATGTTTCAATAGCTTTACCAGCTATTTCTTCCATTTTACTAAAAGTTTCTTCATATCCACCACTTCCACAAGTACAGAAGAAAGAAACTTCTTTAAATTTTTCTTTATTTTCTTTTAAATAAGTTAATGTAGCAGAAGACATTGTTGATGCCCAAACTGGAGTTCCAATTATAACTAAATCATAATCTGAAGGGTCTTTTCCAAGAGGCTTTATTTTAGTTTCTTTTCCTCTTATAGCATCAACACATGATTTAATCCATCCAAAAATTCCTGAACGATTTTTTAAATCTATTATTTCTTCAATATCACAATCTAAGTTTTTTTGAATTGTTTCAGCTACTTTTTTTGTGATATTGGTCCGTGAGTAGTAAGTTATTAAGATTTTCATATTGTTATTATGATTTTTTAGATATTTATGTTTTTGTATAAGTTGAAAATAATTTTGATTTGTAAAAATTGACTGTATAAATAATATTTTTTAGATATTTATGTTTTTGTATAAGTTGAAACTCATTTTGATTTGTAAAAATTAGATTGTATAAAAAAATTAGATTTATATAAATAATATTATATAGTCTATATTTTAATAATTAGTTAATATAATAAATATTAAATTTTTAATAAAATTTACCATGGAGGATAAAATATGGACAATGATTTTGAAGAAATTTTTGGCTCAATTGTTGGGAAAGGTCAACAAGCAACTGTTTATGTCAAGGATGGTTATGCAGTAAAGCTATACAAGGAAGGTTACTCTAAGCAAAATATCTTTAGTGAAGCTTTTATCATGGCTAATCTTGAGCTATTGGACTTCCCATCTCCCAAAGTTTATGAAGTGTTATATGTAAATGGACGTTATGGCTTGCGTATGGATCAAGCAAAAGGGAAGTTGATGTCTGAAGATATAAGTAGTCCTGAGAAAACTCAAAAAGTAATAGATGATCTTGTAAATCTCCAATGTCATTTAAATGACAATAGTGGTGCTGAGTTAGAGGGGCTTACAGATATTAAGGCACGTTTTCATAACGATATTAAGCTTAATGATAATCTTTCTCCCGAAACTAAGAAAAAACTTTTAAACAAACTTGATAAGTTGCCAGAAGGTCATAATTTTTGCCATAGTGATTTTCATTATAATAATGTTTTTTTTGATGGAGAAAATTACATGATTATTGATTTACTTCAAATTTGTAGAGGAGAACCAGCAGCAGATGTAGCATGCTCATTTGTAGCTTATAACATCCTTAATACTAGGGAAATTGCAGAATATTATTTAAATCAATATTGTCAAACATCAGGAATTTCTAAAGAAAACGTGTGGCAATGGATTCCAATATATGCTGGAGCTATTTTGGGTCAAGTTGATGAAGAATTTACACCAATTTTAGAAGAATTTATTGAATTAGGGTAATTTATTAAATCAGTTAATTTATTATTGAAACAAGTTGATTATTGTATTATTGAAACAAGTTGATTATTTTCTAAAATTATTAGATATTTTTTCAGATAGGATATTTTTTCAGATAGGATATTTTTTCAGATAGGATATTTTTTCAAATAGAGGATATTTTTTTAGGAGAGAATAAACATGGGCTATGATGAGTATTATAAAGATAAAATTTGTTTAGTAACTGGTGCAAATTCAGGTATAGGATATGCATTAACTGAAGAACTCCTTAATAGAGGAGCAATAGTATATATGGCTGGACGTAATCCCGAAAGAATTGAAAAAGCTGCTGAAAAACTATCTCAATATAATGATGGAATTCATACTGTTATTGTAGATGTAACAATACAAGAACAGGTGGAAAAAGCAATTGAAAATACAGCAGAAGAAGCTGGGAGATTAGATTTTTTATTTAATAATGCAGGAATGGGTGGAACCTTAGCATTTGATAAAGCCACAATGGATGATTGGAAAAGAATCATAGACCTTAATCTTTGGAGTGTTATTTATGGAGTTAATGTTGCTGCACCTATAATGTTAAAACAAGGATTTGGTCACATTGTTAACACTAGCTCTATTGCAGGAATTGTTCCACCTCCATTCCAATCACTATATTCTCTTACAAAATTTGGTGTAACTGGTCTTACTGAAAGTTTAAGATATGAATATAAAGAGAAAGGTCTTCGTTTTTCAACTATCTGTCCCTCTAATATAGCAACACCTATCTTTAAAAAATCAATTGATGGTGTGGTTCGTAATGAAGCAAAAATTCCAGATGATGCAATACCTGCAGATAAGGCAGCCAAACAGATTTTAGATGATTTGCCAGAAGATAAAGGAATTATCGTGGTACCTGAAGAACTTAGAGAACTTTGGCAAGGATATGTATTTGGAAAAGCAGAAGATATCTTATTAGAAACAGCACATGAGAGAAGAGAAGCATATAATAATCATTATAATAATAAATGATTATGGTGTAATTGTGGATTATGGGTCTTTGTAAAATTGTTTAAATAAATGATTATGGTGTAATTGTGGATTATGGGTCTTTGTAAAATTGTTTAAATAAATGATTATGGTATAATTATGGATTATAGGGCTTTGTAAAATCGTTTAAATAAATGATTATTGTGTAATTGTGGATTATGGGGCTTTGTAAAATTGTTTAAATAAATGATTGTGGTGTAATTGTGGATTATGGGTCTTTGTAAAATTGTTTAAATAATAAGATATTAACACTAAATAAAAATCATTTAAATAAAAATTAAATCAATGGGGGAATTTAATAGTGTTTAAAATGGAAAAAGATTTAACATATAGAATGCCAGTACATTTTGGAGGACATAATTTTGATCCAGAGACTAAACTTACACAAAAAGCTATATCTTTAATGTTTAGCTATGAAACTGACAAAGATCTTCTTGAAAATTATGTTCCTGAAGAATTTGAATTGTTATCTTCAGAACTTCAAGTTGTTTTTAGTAAATTTACTGAAATTAACTGGATGCTTGGTGGAACTTACAATTTAGTTGATGTTTCCCTGCCAGTCAGATTTGAGGGAGAAGAAAATCAATTAGATGGAAAATATCCTCTTGTAGTTTGGGAAAATAACACAGTCCCTATTCTTGGTGGACGTGAAGAAACTGGAATTCCAAAAATTTTCGCAGATATTGAGGATTTACAAATTATAAAACCTTATTATGCCACTTCAGCTAGTCTTAATGGAAACACATTTTTGAATTTAAATTTCGAAGTTTCTGATGAAGTAGTTGGACAAGAATTAGATGGACTTAAATCATTATCTTCATCTGTAAACACTATAGGGTGGAGATATATTCCTAAGGTAGGATCTCCAGGAACAGAATTAAGTCAATTTGTTCTTTATCCACAAGGTATTAATGTAGAAACAGCTCATCTTGGAAAGGGTAATATTAAATGGAATGAAGTAACTCCAATGCAAAACCCATCTCAGCACAGTATAATAAATAGTTTAGCTAATTTACCTATAAAGAAAATGAATGACGCTTTATTAATTGAAGGTATTGCTATTCTTCGAGCATTTGGAGCTAGTGTTTTGAAATAATGAAAATAAGATTGTTTAAATCAAATAATTTTATTTATATATAATTTTATTTATTATAATATAATTTAAAGCTATAAATCTTATATTAAACTAAATAATTTTATTTATATATAATTTTATTTTATTATAATTTATTTTATTTATTATAATATGTATTTAAGCTATAAATATTGTTTAAATTAAATAATTCTATTTAATATAACTTTATTTTATTATTATAAATCAATTTATAACAATTTTATTTATAAAAATT
>WRCI01000113.1 GCA_009784145.1 Methanobrevibacter sp. | reverse complement strand
TGTCCTCCACTAAGATGATGAGGTGGTTTTTTCTCATATCCTTCCATTCCAACTCTTGATAATGCATCAGTAACTCTTTTTTTTGTTTCTTCTTGAGATAAACCTATATTAAGTGGACCAAAAGCTACATCTTCTTCAACAGTTGGAGCAAATAGTTGATCATCTGGATTTTGGAAAACTATTCCTATTTTTTGCCTAACCTTGAGTAAACTTTTTTTATCATATTTTAATTTTTCACCATCAACAATTATTTCCCCAGATTCTGGTTCAAATATCCCATTAAAGTGAAGAAATAAGGTTGACTTTCCAGCTCCATTTTTACCAAGTAATGAAACAATATGTCCTTTTTCAACGGAAAAATTTATGTTATCCAATGCTTTTGTACCATCTGGATATAGATAAGTTATGTTTTTAGCTTCTATAATGTTCATTTCTCCACCTATTTAAAATTATAAAATAATTATTTTATATAAAAATATTTTAAATAAATTTTATATAAGAATATTCTAAATAAATTTTATACTTTCTTAATATTTTATTATATTATATAATTATTATACTTATATAATTATTTAAAAAATCTATTATATTTGAAAAATATTTAAATGTAATTGAATTATAAAAAATATTTAAATGTAATTAAATTATAAAAAATATTTAAATGTAATTAAATTATAAAAAATATTTAAATGTAATTAAATTATAAAAAATATTTAAACATAATTGAATTTTGAAACCCCTATTAAATATTTGATACAATCATAAAAATCCAAAACTAAGTAAAGGAATATGGATTATGTTATTATGTTGTTGAATACTGCTATATCTATTAGATATTAAGACTCCATATTCACTATCATATTTATTAATAGCGCGAGTTAATTGGCTTTTAGTTTTTCTTCCAATACCTACTTCTACTGGTACCATATCATCTAATTTTGTTCTAAGTAAAAAATCACAACCCCCTTTTTCTGGAGGATAAAATAATCCCATTAAATTAAACCTTTTTTGTTGCATTTTAAATAATGATGCAGCAACATAATTTTCTGCTAATATTCCTAAACATTTTTTATTGTTTATGTTATACCTTCCAAGTTTAAGATTAATAGCTGATTTTAAAGACGACGATAAGAAATAATAGTTCCAAGGTTTCTTAGCTAATTTTCCAGCCCCTCCATATGGTTTAACATTAAATATTATTTGAGTTTTTTCTAAAAGATCTAAAATTTCATTAACTGTTTTTGAAGATATTGACAAGTAGTTTGCTATTTTATGATTTGAAGTAGCTCCCGGTCTTGCAAGTGCTAGATATATTAAAATTCTCCATATATGTGGATGTTTAGCAGTGCTGATTGCTTTAATTGAAGGAATATCTTTTTCAATTACTTTAGTTATTAAAGAAAATGTTATTTTATAAGCATCTTCTTCACTAAGTTTTGAAGAAAAAGGAAATCCATAGTTTTTTAAAAAATCCATAAATTCTTCATTAGGATAGTTATCTAAAGAATATACATGGTCACGAATTTTTTCTTCTAAAGAAATCCCTTGATTTATATACTTTTCTTCACCTAGGTAAATTATATTTTCTAAAATCTCAGAAAAAGAATTATTTGTAGTGATATCATGTTTTAGTAGTAAATAATCTTTAAAATTACTTGGATAAATAGATTCATTGAATGATCTTCTTGCAACATCAGCATTTACTTCTAAATCAATTGCAGATGAACCAGTGCATATTAAAAAAATGTTTTTTGTATTGTCATATATTATTTTTCCTGAAATTGCCCATTTCTTATCAAAGTGACTTTCATCTACAAAAAGGAATATCTTCTTTTTTAAAGCAATTTTATCTGTTTTATGCACAGAACTTAAAAATTTGTCCACTGTTCTTAACAAATTTGTGTTAAAATAATTTACAATATCATCCATAGATAAGTATAGAATATTTTTAGAGTTAATATTTTTTTCATTAAGAAGATAATCATATAACTGAAGAAGAATTGTTGTTTTTCCAACACCTCTTAAACCAGGCATAACAACAAAACGTTTAACACTATCATCATTCTCTAAAAAATCATCAAGATATTTTTTAATTTTATAATATTCTTCCATATATTTAAGATCTTTAATATTTTTTAACAAATCATCAGTACTATTTTGTCGAAATGTGATATAACTTATTAATTCATCTTCAAAAACCATTTTTATCACTACATATTATTATTTTTTATAAATTTTATATAGAATCATAATATTATATAAAATATTAAATTTGTGCAGGATATTTTCAAATAAAATATCAAATCAATGATATTGTATATAAAATTATTAATATAAATATGTTTCGTTTTGGAAACAAGTTTTTATATATAATTGTTTCATATTGGAAACGCATATATAAAAGAAACAAATTTTAGTCATTTAAGTTCTAACTATTTTTTCATTAAAAAATATTTCACTAAAAAATAATTTTTCAATATTTATCAAAAACCTTTTTTAATTATTTAAAAACCTTATAAAAAAACTTGTTTCTATTCATAATCGTGTTTATGATGTAAATCAGGAAAATGCTTATGTTCATGTTCTTTTTCTTTATGAATATGCTTATGAATATGTTTTTTATTTTTATCAGTATTTTTATCACTGCCTTTTTCTTTAATATCATTTAAAGAACTATGATTATGTTCATGATGCTCATCATCATGAGAATGAGTATGAATGTGTTCCATTTGCAAATGTTTATGTTTATGTGTGTGGACTAAGTTATTTGTAATTACTATTCCAACTATTAAAAATAAAGTAGCTATAGTTAAATTTAAAGTCAATGGTTCTCCAAGCAATAATATAGAAAATCCAATCCCCCAAAAAGAAGCTGTAGAAAACAAGATTTGACTCCTAGTAGCTCCAAGATTTTGAGCAGAACTAACAAAGAGAACTATGCTTATTCCATAAGAGAATATTCCAAGAATAATTCCATATAACAATAGATTCCATGGAATGAAATGTCCTGCAATTATCATTCCTAAGCATAAGTTTATTCCTCCACCAAATATTCCTTTAATAAAGGTAATAGTTTCTGGAGAATATCCATCAACAATAGAAGTCAATTTATTATCAATACCCCATGAAAAACAAGCTAGAACTATAAAAATAATTGAAAATATATCTCCAAAACCATTTCCCCAAGAAACAATTAATCCAGCTGCAAAAGTAAATAAAAGACCAATAAAAGCATATTTATCTAAATAGTCTTTAAATATAACTATTCCCAAAATAGCTGTAGCTACAAGTTCCATATTTAGCCAAATAGCTGTTGAACTTGCACTTGTATGAGACAATCCCGTCATTAAAAACAAAGGACCTAATATACCTCCAAAAAGAACAATTAGAACTATCTTTAATAAGTTTTTGTTATTATTTTTAAAATTGTTAGTTTCCTTAAAATTAATGTTATTATTCCCATTATTAGAACTATTAGAGCTATTGAAATTAATAGATTTATTAATGATTTTTTTAATAATAGAAGGAATAATAACAATTCCAGAACCTAAATAAAGTAATCCAGATAATTGAAAAGAATTTAAATTAAATAAAAGAATTTTACTAAATGGAGTTGCAATTCCAAATAATAAACCTGACAAAAGCCCTAAAAATATCCAATAATTTTTTATTTGCATTTAATTCCTTCTTTAAATTTAATTTATCATTAATAGTATTACATTTTTTGATTTTATTTATATAATGAGTATTACTCATAATTTATATAAATTTATATTTTATAAAGAAATATTTAAAATAAAATTATAAAATTACAGATAAAATTATATAAAAATATTATATAATACAATAAAATACTATAAAATATACTAAAATATACTAAATATAAAATTATATAATAAAATAATGAATTTAAATAATTAAACAAATAAAATATAAATTAAAAAATTTAAGGATTATATTTTGGCAACTCTCCATTATACCCTCTTGAATCTAAAGCAAATTGTAACTGTTCACTTTTATCAAGAGACCTTAAAAAGAGATTTGCAGCTAAAAGCCCTAAGGATCTATAAGAATTTTTTATACCATTGTATCCCATTCTTGTTTCTTGTGCATTGGTCATTATCTTAACTTGGTCTAAAAAGACAAAAATTACAGTGTACATCAAAAGGGCTATTTCAATAAATATTTTAGGAATTTTAATCTTATCTAAATCGTTTAGTATCTCAGCTATTGGAGTAGTCATAGCTAAAAATCCAAGAGCAGAAAAACAAGCAAGTGTCCTTGAAAATGTAAGTATTGCAAGAATCAAAGCATCTGCACGAACTACAATACCTAAAATACCTGTTTCAAAAATGATAGTACCTGATCCAAAGAAAAAAGCCATAATAACACAAGTTAATAATGTAAAAGTAAAAGGAACAGAAATAAATTTAAGATAAAATTTAATAGGAACTTTAGCTACTAAAATCAATATAATAGCAATTAAAAAGGCAATTGAAAATGAAAAAATTGGTATATTGACTAGGAAAACCAAAATCATTAGTCCAATAGTAGCAATAATCTTTATACTGCTATTAATGTCCTTTAATTCATTTGTATGAGCAATATAATCAATTTCCATTTTAATCAACTATATTAATTATTTTAATCAATAATTAATTCTTAATCAAATATATTAATTTTATAATGAAAAAAATTGTAATTTGAATATATTTATAATTAAATAAATATATTCATCAAATTTTTAAAATTATTCATCTTCCTCTTTATTCTTACAACTTGCTTGTCCTTTCCAAAAGCCAAGGAAATAACCTAAAATTATTCCACCAATAGCTGCTTGAACTGCAAAAAGAAGACTTTCAATTTCAGCACTTGGAGGTTCCCAAAGTGTAATTGGATTCGGTTCATAACCTGACTGCTCAACAATATCTGAAGCAACATCATCAGTACCAGTAAAGTAATCATGGTCTTCTCCAAGATCAGAATACATTACCATTGGAGTTACAGCTATAATAACTACAAGGATTAATAAGATTATGTCTCTATGTTTTTTAATATCCATAATATCACCAATTGATTAATTAATAGTTTAGCTATTATTTAACTATCTCCTGCCACTTCATTATTAGAAGACAATTTTACTTTTAAAACATCAAGTTTTTCAAGTAATTTTGGTTTATATTTCAGTAACTGGCCCCAAATAATAACAAGCAAGAACCCTTCAGCAATAGCTAATGGAATCTGAGTTATAGCAAAAACTTCCAAAAATACTGTGAGAGCTGCTAAGAATGTAGGTTCTGGGAAAGCCAAAGCTAATTGGAATGAAGTAGTAATATAGGTAAAAAGGTTACCAAATACTGCTGCAAAGAATATAGCTATTGAAGAAGATACATTAAAATTATTTAATAATTTCCAAATTCCCCAAGCTGCAAAAGGACCAACTATTCCCATAGAGAATAT
>WRCI01000112.1 GCA_009784145.1 Methanobrevibacter sp. | reverse complement strand
TTTAAAACACTTAATACTTATTAATAGCATTTAAAAGAATTAATATTAAATAG
The DNA here is from genome assembly GCA_009784145.1 of Methanobrevibacter sp. Taxonomy (GTDB): domain Archaea; phylum Methanobacteriota; class Methanobacteria; order Methanobacteriales; family Methanobacteriaceae; genus Methanobinarius. The sequence continues at coordinate 5,435 of WRCI01000112.1, read as the reverse complement.
AGGTTTAAAATTGGTAAATAATAAAAAATCTTCTGTTTCTGTAGTTATTCCAGCTTATAATGAGGAAAAAACAGTAGCTAATGTAGTAAAAGTAGCTAATGAATTACCTTATGTAACTGAAATTATAGTAGTAGATGATGGGTCTTATGATAAAACAGTTGAAGAAGCAGGATTTGCTGGTGCAGACATTATTTCCCATGCAAGTAATCAAGGAAAAGGTTCAGCTATAAAAACTGGTTTTAAACACTCTAAAGGAGATATTGTTGTATTTATTGATGGAGATATTGAAAATTTAAGTTCAGATAAGCTTGACATGATTGTTCGCCCTATTTTAGAGGAAAAAACCGATATTACCAAAACTAAATTCATGCGTCAAAGTGGACGTGTTACAGAGCTTACTGCAAAACCTCTTCTTAAATTTTTCTTTCCTGAAATCAATTTCAAACAACCATTAAGTGGCCAATTTGCAGGAAAACGGTCTGTTTTAGAAAAAATAAAATTTGAAAAAGATTATGGTGTTGATGTTGGTATAGTCTTAGATGCTGATGCTCGTGGTATAAATATTAAAGAAGTGGATATTGGTGAGATTAAACATGATGTATCTCCACTTGAAAATTTACATGAAATGGCTAATGAGGTCACTAGAACTATTGTAGATAGGGCTATTGAATATGGTCGTGTCACAATGATGGATACCATGGGTAATTTTATTAGAATGGCAACTCTTGGTCTTTCACTTATTATATTGGGATTATTTACTATTTTCTTTGTTCAATCAATTCCTCTTGAACTTGGAGTTATTATTTCTATAATGGGAATAATTTTAACTATTTATTACATTATTCGTTTATTGATTAAAACAATATCAATGTTTAAAAAGAGACATACGGGAAATTTCTTTCGATCCTTTACAAAAATGCATTTTCCAGTAGTAATTTCTGCTATTGTATTGATTTTAATGATTTCAACATTTTTAAGTGCAGCTAATTTTTCAGATGGTAAAATTTCTATAGAACCCACATCAAGAACTCTTGTAATATTCCCTGGTTCTGATCAACCTATTTATGTAAGAGGACCATATACTATTGACAGTGCATTAGAAAACCAATCAACCATTATTAGAATGCCTAAAGATGCATTAAACACATTAGAACTTAAAACTGGAAATAAACTATTAATTGACAATGAGTATTATACTGTTGGGACAAGTAGACCTGGTGAAGATAATATTTTAAGGGCCCCTCTTGCTGTTAGAACAGCTTTAGACATTGAAATAGGAGAAGTTATATCTGATGGAAATATAAAAGGAGTATTTGAAGGAATTCAAGTTGAACATATCCTTAATACTAGTAATTTAACTTATGGAACTAATTTAACTGAGAATGATTCTGTTAATAATGATACAATTGATTCTGAAAATTATGTTAATGGAGTTGTAAATTCTATTATAAATTCAAGAGCAGAAAATGGTGTTATGGTTGATGTTATTATTGATAATAAGTCAGTCGAATCATTGAAAGGAATATTTTTAAATAATACTACATACACTATTTACATTGATGGATATCTTGCATATTCATTTGTTTTTGATAAAAATAAAACCCAAAATAATTATACTGTTTATTATGGAGACCATATAATTGAAATTAAAACATCTAACAATGTATCAACCGTAAAAAGATTCACTCCAGATGAATTCAGTCCATTTTTGAGTTTTTATTTTCTAAATACTTAATTTTCTTTCTAATTCATCTAAAGAAATATCTGGAACATCTGTTTCAAACATTTTATCTATTTCTTCATCTGTATATTTTCCTATTGTTTCATTATCTATTTTAGCTTGTTTTTCAAATTCTTCCATTGAAAGTTTGTGTTGAACACCATATAACATCTTTACAATTTCTGATTTATAATTCAATGCATATTTCCCAATACTTGATTGTATTTTCAATATCTGAATAAATGGTTTTTTATATTACTTTTCATAAGCTTGGATAAAACTAATTTTATATAAAAATATACTACCTATGGTGAGATAATGCAAAGTTTATATCAAGATTATAAAAAGTTTGAAAGGATAATGAAAGACTGTGATAATTTAAACCATGTAAATATTAGCAATTATGAGTTTTTAAATCCAACAACTGTGATTCCTTTACTTTGTGAGTTTAAAAAAAGGGGAATTAAAAAAATAATTACTCACACCAATATTCATGAAGATATTCAAAGAATACTAAATAAACAATCTATTGATACTAACATCCCATATACAACTCTTCCTTACTCGGAAAAAGAAAGTCAAAATAGAGAATTAGGCCATACTATTGCAAAAATAATTAATGACAATGATTATGGTGGGTTTTTTGTCTTAAGACATATATTAGTTGAATTAATCAACAATATCTACAATCATACTCCCTTCGAAGAAAAGTTAGCTAGTCAAGGTCATATTTATGCACAAAAACACACCTCTTCTGAAAAGTTAGATATTTGTGTTATGGATGATGGGGTGTCTATACCTGGAAGATTTAAAAAATCTGGAATGGATTTTGATAATTCATGCCATGCAATTGAAATGGCTATTAGTAATAACTCTACAAAATCTAATGATAGATTAAAAAGAGGTAATGGATTATGGAGTACATTAAAATTAGTTGTTGAAGGAAATGGTGGAAGTGCTTTAATTGTTTCTGGTGGAGCTTGTCTCCATATAGAAAGTCCAAAAAAATATAAATATATGGAATTAGATAATAATAATATATTCAAGGGGACTTTGATATCAGTAAGGTTGAATAAAAATCAAGTTCAAAATATCCATGATTTGATTTTCATTTTTCAAAATAATCCTTATAAATATAACAGATAGCGAGGCATGTCTATGAGTGATATATACACAATAAAAATAAAAGATTCAGTTAATTCATCATTAGAGTTGAATTCAGCAGCAACTGAGCTTTTTAATGAGATTAATAAAACACCTGAAAAAGATATTAAAATAGATTTTGAGAATGTTGTTTTTATGAGTCGCTCTTTTACTCAAGAGTATGTTAATCAGAAAATAAAGACTGAAAAAAATATAATAGAAGTCAATATTCCTGAAGAAATAATGCCTCTACTTAAAATGATTGAACGAAGTTTCAGTTTAAGTTAATATTTAAATTAATGTAATATGATGAAGAACATAAATATGGAATGTTTTAAATTCAATAATAAACTTTCACTGCTTCATCTAAATTGTTGTAAAGCCCAAGAGCAGCTAAAGCACCAATTTTCCCATGATCTCCAGTAACAGCTATTAAAGGAATGCTTAAATCTTTAGCTACTTTTTCAGCCTCTTCAACAGTCATCATAGTGGTTTTAGTTTTCATTGAATAGTCAAATAATTCTTCTGGTATGGTAAGACCTTCTAAAATAGCTATAGCTGTTTTATCAGAAAGAGTATCTCTTTTAAGTAGTTCAACAGTTCTTTTTATTAGTTTTTCCTTATCTTCAGGAAATACTGCAAATGTTAAAGCTATTGAAACACAATTTTGAGTTTTATGGGGGTTATGTGGATATAATTGAACAATAACATGGTCTAAATATTCAAAGCCTTCATTTTTTAACTCCACTCCAACATTATGAGCCATAGTCCAAGTAGCTCCTTCATCTTTCGTATCAGTATCATCAATACCAATAATTACTTTTTCCATTATTGGAGTTATAACTGCGGCTTTTCCAAGTTTTGATCCACCACCTTTTTCATAAATCTCAACTTGTTTTATACCTTCACCCATTCCACGACACATTCCAGCTCCAACACCAGCACCAGCTAATCCACCATGAACAACTTTAACAGTATTATTTTCACTATCAATAGCTACTTCTTCTATTCCAGCTGCATTGATACTAGCTTTTAAATCAAGTGGTTCTTTTCCAACTTTTGCTAGGAAAATTTGTTTATTTCCATCTCTATAAGCATTTAAAATTAACTTACTAGTGTTTTTATACTGATTTATAAGCCAATGAGAACCAGAAATACATGGATGATATTCAACAATCTCAACTAAATCTTTATCAACCATAGTTATGACTTTTTCATATGGAGCTATCCATGGGTCATTAAATTTCTTTTTTAAATCTTGGGGGGTTAAAATTTCCATAAAAACCAGTTTTTAATTTATTTATAATAAAATAAAACATTTATATTCTAAATATAATTTTATATTATATATTTTATTTTTTTTTAATATTATTTTATATTCTATATTCTAAATATAATATTATCTTTCTATATTCTCTAAATATTATTTATATTTTATATTTTAAATATAAGATTATATTTTATTCTAAATGTTATTATAAAGCTATTTATCCATATTCTAAATATAAAAATATACAATATTTTAAAAATTAAAAAATTATTTTAAAAATTAAAAAATTTATATATTTTAGATTAATATTTTAAATTAAATTTATTAAATTAATATATAAAAATTAATTTATATATCTTAAATTAATATATTTTAAATTAATCATGATATATAAAAATAAGAAATAATAAAAATTAATTTATTAAATTTCTTTTAAACGATCACACATTTTAACAGCTGCTTCAACAGCTCTTTTACCATATTCAACACGTTTATGCGCATCTAATCTGGTCATTCCAGGACCACTTATTCCAAGAGCCACTGGCTTTTCAAACTCTAAGGAAAGATCAGCTATTTTTCTTGAAGCATGTTGAGCTACAATTTGATCATGGTCAGTTGATCCTTCTATAACTGCACCAAGAGTGATTACTGTATCAATACCATCTTTTTCTAGTAATTTTTTAATAGCTAAAGGCATATCAAAAACTCCTGGAACAGGAACTACTTGCACAATCTCACAATCTCTAATTTTTGCTTCTTCTCTAGCTAATTCTAACATCATATGTGTTAAATCATAATTAAATTCAGCTACTACAGCCCCTATTTTATATTTTACCATAATGATTCCTCTTATTTAAATTAAAGTCATGTTTATAATTATTTTTCATTAATAAGTTCTTAAATTTTATTATCCAGCTGCAGGCACGAAGAAATACACTGCAAATCCAGCTACTGCACTAAATACCATAATTAAAATTAAAATAATGGCTGCTATTTTTATCCATTCCAATTTTATGCCTCCTAATCAAGTATTTGATAAGTTAAATTTTTATTTTAACTAAAATATTTTATATTCTTAAATAATTAATTTTTTAATATTTTTTTAATATTAATATTATATTTTTTTTTAATTATTTATATTAATACAATTTATAGTAAAACTTATATTTAATTTATATGATTTTTTATAAAAATAATTTATAAAAATAATTTATAAAAATAATTTATAAAAATAATTTATAAAAATAATTTATAAAAATAATTTATAAAAATAATTTATAAAAATAATTTATAAAAATAATT
>WRCI01000111.1 GCA_009784145.1 Methanobrevibacter sp. | reverse complement strand
TTCATTAGAGAATTTAATTGATATTTCATCTAAAAGACTTCCAAGTGATTCTGTAAAATTATTTATAAAAGAAAAAATGGATATTATTTTTCTTCTTAATTATGGAAAGTCTGAAATTACAGGTCATACTTTTGGTTATAAAGTTTTTAAAAATTCATTTTTAAACTATGATGAAACTTTTAATGAACAAATTAAGAATAATAATAATAATAATAATAATAATAATTCTAAGTTCATTCAACCTAGCTTTATTCAAATTGAAAGACCTAGAGAAAAGGACGGAAGTATAATTGAATGGAATGAAAACGAAGAATTAACTTCTAAATTAGCTAAATTATTAGATTTAAAAATAATAAAGCCAGAAAAAATTATTAATAAATATTTTAAAGAAGAATCACATATAGAAAATCTTGAAAGTATTAATAATCAGGAATCTGAAGTTAAATATCCTAAATATGAAGTTAATAATCATAAATCTGAAGCCAAATATCATAAATCTAAAGTCAAATTAGAAGAAAAACTTGAAAATAATGAAAAAATAAGAACTATTTATGGAGTTAGTCCTAATGAGAATATATTTGTTAATGGAGTTGTCATTGGCAAGTCTAACTCTGAAAATTTGTTTTTAGTAGCTAATAATGGTAAAATTATTGATATTATTGGTGGAACAATTAAAGATCATGGTATTGAGAAATTAGGACCTATTGATATTGATAAAGCAATTGTTAAAACTGGTCTTCTTCGAAAATCTAATCCAAAGCCAAGAATAATTAGTAATGAAAATAATAATAAGGATAATGAGCTTAAAAATAAAGGTAATGATTTTTTAAAGATTGCTTTTGTGGATCATGCTGCTGAAGATATTTACAGTTTGAAAGACATTGATTTGGCAGTTACAATAGGAGATGATACAACACTTGTAGCTTCAGACATTCTTTATAGATTCAATGTTCCAGTCATTGGAATTACTGATGGTGATTTAGATAAAGTAGTTGAAAAGGGTTTTATAGCTAAAGGATCTACTATAATTGAACTAAAACCTGGTTTTGATGATATTGTTGGTGAAGCTATTTTTAAAGATATTTTTAAATCTCAGAATTCTCTTAAGCTATCACTATCTTCTAATTCTAGTAATTCTGAGAATAATTTGGATTCTAGTAATTCTAAAGATAATTTGGATTCTAGTAATTCTAAAGATAATTTGGATTTTAGTAATTCTGAAGATAATTTGGATTTTATAAATAATAATAAAAGCAATAATAAAAACATTAATAAAAATCCTCTTGATAATGAGGGTAATAAAAACAATAAACTTATTGATTTTAAAAATCAAATTTTTAAAATAGTAAATAATATAACTAGTGAATACATAATAAAAGAATAGATAAAATATATATTATTAATAGTTCATTTGTTGTTATATTTAAAATTCATTTATTATATTTAAAATTCATTTATTGTTATATTTAATAAATTTAATTAAGAATTTAAAATAAATAATAAATCTGATTAAGAATTTTAAATATATTACAAGTTTAATTATAAATTTTAAATATATTATAAATTTAATCAAGAATTTAAAATAAATTGGGGTGTGATTTTGGATTTAGCTAATCTTATTAAATCTATTCAAAATTTTGAAGGGGTAGCTAGAAAAAAATCTATAGAAAATATAACTAGTAAATTAAAAGAAGTTTATAATGTTTCTGGTGAAACTCTCCTTGATTTTGGTGATGATGCATCAGCTATAGATATTGGTGATGGCAATATAATAATATTTGCTGCCGATGGAATTTGGGGTAAATTAATGGATGCTGACCCTTATTGGGCAGGTTATTGTTCAGTACTTGTAAATGTTAATGATATTGCAGCTATGGGTGGAAAACCTATTGCTATGGTTAATATTCTTTCAATTAACAATGAAAATATTGCCAATGATCTTATTGATGGAATAAAAGATGGATGTAAAAAATTCAATGTTCCAATGGTTGGAGGACATTTGCATCCTGATACAGACTACAATGCACTTGATGTAGCTATAGTTGGAATAGCAAAAAAGGATAAAATAATAACTAGCTTTGGTTCAACTGTTGGGGATAAAGTAATTGTAGCTATTGATTTAGATGGAAGACAACATCCTAAATTTGCACTTAATTGGGATACAACCTATTTCAAAGATGAAAAGATTGTTCAAAATCAAATAATAGCTATGAAAGAAATAGCTGAAAAAGGTTTAGCTACTGGAGGAAAGGATATAAGTAATCCTGGAACTTTGGGAACTCTTGAAATGTTACTTGAGTCTTCAGGTGTTGGAGCATCTGTAAATTTAAATGATATTCCACGAAATGAAAATGTTAATTGGGATGATTGGCTTAAATCATATCCTGGTGCAGGTTTTGTTTTAACAGCAAAAGAAAAAGATGTTGATGAATTAATTGAAATATTAAAAAAAGTTTCAATTGCTGCTTCAGTTGTTGGGGAAGTTATTGAGGAAAAAAAACTTTATCTATCTAAGGACGATGAAAAATTGGTTTTATTTGACCAAAGTAAAAACCCTGTTCTTAAGATTGGGGATTGATAGAGTTTTTAAATATTGGGGATTTTGTATTTATAATATAATGAAATATAATAAAATATAATATAAAGAATAATTGAAAATTTCATATTTATAAAAGTTATGTAGAATAGTGAGGGGTTTTATGCTTGTAAAAATTAATGGAGAAGATACAAATCTTCCTGAAGGGTCTACTATAAAAGAAGCAATAGATTTTTCAAATGCTCCTTATGATGATGGAAGTATTATATGTCTTATTAAAGGAAAGAAAGAATTTGAGAAAAATATTAATAAATATAAATTAAAAACTCCTAAAGGAAGTATAATAATTGAAATGGTTGATTCTAAAGAAGGAAAACCATTAATTAATTTATGGAAAAAACAATATAAAGAATTTGAAAGCTGTTCAATAAGATGGGTTTCTTCAATTGAAGTAGCTATTGGTCCAATTGGTACTGATTTAAAACCAACTATGGATGAAAATACTTATAAAGATGGAGATGTTCTTTTAAGTTTATCTGGATTTAGTAATGAATCAACTCATATTATAATAGCTAAAGAAAATCATTCTGCAGCTTATGGAGTTCCAGAATTTAATAAAGGAATTTTTGCTAAAGTAGTAGGTGGAAGAAGAACAGTACGTCTTTTGGATTCTGATGATAATATTTTATCTATTGAACCATTAATTGAAAGAAGTAGTGTTACTGATAGTGCATCTGTTTCAGATTTGAATACTATATTAGATGAAGGAAATCAATTATTTACTTATGTCATGATTAAACCTGATGAAAATTCTCCTCAGTCTGTTGAACATTTATTTTCTCTATTAGAAAAGGGAAATATTTCTGTTGATTATGAATCAAACTCTTTTGTTGGATTTTATTCACTTCAAAGTTTAGGTAAGCCTGCTGAAGAAACAACAATGAGAAAAAGAGGAACTGTTACTGTTAGAAATACTGGAAAAGGTACTGGTAAAGTTTATATTTATAGGGAAGATAGAGTAAAATCACCTTATCATACTACAGTAGCTCATGTTGAGAAAGGAATGGAATTATTGGATATAGCTAATCGTAATGATAAAATCACAGTTAAAAGTAATCCTGAAAGAATAATGACATTAGGCATGACTCAAAAAGAAGCAGGAGATTATTTAAATTCAATTGGAGTAATTCATGAAAGAACAGGTATTGTTGATGATGATGGATTAATTGTTGAACAAATTCCTGAATTTTCTATTGATGTTATAAAAGAAGGCAAAGTCGAAACAAAAGCTATAAATGAAGAAGATTTAGTTTTAATTGAATTATATATTGATGAAGCTCCACGAACCTCTTGGTATTTTAGAAAAATAACTAATTTAATTGAAAAACCAATTGGGTCTTTAAAAATTCATTTTGCATTTCCTGGAATGAAATTATCTATGTTTGAAGGAGATGGAAAAGAATCTAAAGGCTTAATTCCTGAGAATAATCCAAGTTCTTGTGTTGAAGCTGGTAAAATTGGAGTTACAAATATGTCCAAGAAAAATGTTGGTTTAATTGGAGTTAGGTTTGAGAATAATGATGAATTTGGTCCAACAGCAGAACCTTTTAATGGAACGAACATTGTTGGAAAAATAAAAACTGATTTAAAATATCTTGAAAAACTTAAAGAAGGAGAAATAGCATATATTAAGAGATTTAAAAATTAAGATAATGATAGAATAGTAATTTAAGTACTTAAATTTTATTATTTTATTATTAATTAATTTATTATTAATTAGTTTATTATTAATTAATTTCTTAATTTATTATCATATTATTCTATTATTAAATATTATAGGATATTATAAATTATTATAGAATTTATAGAATTATTATAAAAGTATATAAAATATTATAAGATATTATAGAATTTATAGAATTATTATAAAATATATAGAATTTATAGAGAATTTATAAAATCAATATAAGAATATATAAAATATTATAAGATATTATAAAATTTATAGAATTATTATAAAAATATATAGAATATTACAAAGCATTATGGAAGATATTGAATATTGGAAGGGATATCATGGTCGAAAATGTATGTATTAACCCAGTTCTTGGTAGGGAAGATATGGATCCTGAGGTTGTTACAAGAATGTTTATTTTAGGTCCAAAAGCAAATGTTAGTGAAAGTGAGATTGTTAATCATATGCATCTTTTAGGTCTACCTCTTACAATCAAACAAACATGCTATGGGGCAATGATTAGTGGAAAAGAAAAAGATGTTTTGAAAGCTATTAAAGAAGTTAGAAAATTAGATCCTTATAATATATTTACAAAAGACAGAGGTTTTCCACCAGGAGACCCACGAAGATGTAGAGGTCATAGAAAAGGTCCTCGTGAAGGGTTTCATCAAATGGAAAAAGAGTTCCAACTTTTGGGTCATGTTTCAGATGCATTGAAAAATCCAATAGAAGTTTCTCTTGAAGAAGAGCCGTGTCTGTCTATTGAGGAATTTGAAAATATTATGAATCAATGTTTAATTGATGAAGAGTTAAAAACAGGAGATAAAGATAAAAAAGAATAATTAAAATTTGCTTTGAGGTGACAAAATGGTAAATGTAATGATATTTCCACCTAATTCATTAATTTTAGCAGATTTAATTGAAAGGAAAGGACATGAAGTTCTTTCTCTTCAAAAAGCTGTTAGAAAAAAAGTTAAAGATCCAGATATAGATTCTCCTCCAATGAATCTTACTGAAGAAGATCCTATTAAAGGATTGAAATATGCAGCTATTGAAGTTCCTTCTGGTGTACGTGGAAGGATGTCTCTTATTGGACCTTTAATAGATGAAGCAGAAGCAGCTATTATTGTTGATGATGCTCCTTTTGGTTTTGGTTGTATTGGATGTGCAAGAACAAATGAACTTTCTGCTTTCCATCTTAGGAAAAGAAGAGTTCCAACTCTTGAGTTAAAATATCCTAAAACTAAAGATGAAACTACATTTATGGTAAATAAGATTAATACTTTCTTAGATTCACTTA
>WRCI01000110.1 GCA_009784145.1 Methanobrevibacter sp. | reverse complement strand
TTAAAATAATTATAAATTAAAATAATTTAAAATAAATATAAATTAAAATAACTTAAAATAATTATAAATTAAAATAACTTAAAATAATTATAAATTAAAATAAAGTAAACTAAACTAAACCATTTAAAAATAAATATAACTACTAAATAATAGAATAAAACTTAAATTAAAGCTTAATATTATAAATTAATAAAAAGCTATAATTTATATCCTAAAATTATTTCATTTTAATAAAATCCATAAGTCAATAATCTTTATAATGCAATAATTTTTTTGATTATTTCATTTTTCTAGCAACTTCTAAAAGCAATTTTTGTTCAGCTTTAGCAACTGCATATCTTACATCATGAACTGCATCAGTATTAGCTGAAACACTAGTGATTCCAAGTTCTACAAGTTTTTGAACTATGTGTGGCTTACTACCTGCTTGACCACAAATACTAGATGTAACACCTGCTTCAGCACATTTTCTAATAGTTCTCTCCATTAGTTTTAAAACTGCAGGATGTTCTTCTGTATAATTTTTAGCTACTAATTCATTGTTTCTATCTACTGCAAGAGTATACTGTGTAAGATCATTTGTTCCAAGACTTACAAAATCAACTCCCACATCAATGAAATCTTCTACAATTAAAGCTGCAGCTGGAGTTTCAACCATTATACCAAAATCAATATCTTTGTGAGGTCTAAGTCCTACTTCCTCAGCTATTTCTTTAGCTTTCTTTAATTCGTCAGGACTTTGTGATAAAGGAATCATGATCCCTATATTAGTATAACCTTGTTCATGGAGCTTTTTAATAGCTTTAAATTCAGCTTTGAGAATTTCTGGCTCATCAAGCTCTCTTCTAATTCCTCTCCAACCAAGCATTGGGTTGTGTTCGTGAGGTTCATCTTCTCCACCTTTAAGAGTTTGAAACTCATCTGTTGGAGCATCTAAAGTTCTGTACCATACAGGTTTTGGATAGAAAACATCTACAACTTTTACAATATTTTCTATCAATATTTTAATAAGTTCATCCTCATTACCATCAAGAATAAATTTCTTTGGATGAACACCAGAAGTAAGCATCATATGTTCAGTTCTAAGAAGACCTACACCGTCAGCACCAGTTGCAAATGCTTTTTTAGCTGCTTCAGGCATGCTTACGTTAGCTTTAACTTCAGTAACAGTAACTATAGGAGCAGCTGCTTGAGAAATATTCATTTCTTGATCTTGTTTTTCATCAGGTATAGCAAATTCTCCCTCAAAAACCATTCCTTTCTTACCATCAATAGTTACTTTATTATTTTCTTTGAGGATTTCAGTTGCATTTCCAGTTCCAACAACACAAGGAATTCCAAGTTCACGAGAAATAATAGCTGCATGGCAGGTTATTCCTCCTTCATCAGTGATAATTCCACTAGATCTCTTCATAGCAGGAACCATGTCTGGAGTAGTCATGGCTGTAACCATCATGTCTCCATCTTTGATTTTGTCTAATTCATCAATTTTATGAATAATTTTAACTGCACCAGAAGCCATTCCTGGACTGGCACCAAGTCCTTTTACAATAACTTCCCTATCTTCTATGTCAGTTCCCCCTTCATTTCCAAGTCCTTCTGCATCATCTAAAGTAGTGATTGGTCTAGACTGTAACATGTGAAGTTTTTTATTATGAAAAGCCCATTCAGTATCTTGAGGAGCATTGTAATGTTTTTGAATCCTTTTACCCATTTCAGTTAATTCAATAAGTTCATTTTCTGATAAAACTCTCTTTTTTCTTAAGTTTTCAGGAACATCAACTTGTTTAGTTTCACCACTATCTAATTTTTCAAACATTACTTTTTTATCAGCTACAGAGAAATCTAAAACATTGTTATTTTTTTTATCAACATAATAAGTGTCTGGAGTTACAGAACCTGAAACAACAGCTTCGCCTAAACCCCAAGAACCTTCAATAAGTGCTACATCTTCACCTGTAGAAGGGTTAACAGTAAACATTACTCCTGCCTTTTCAGCAGCCACCATCTCTTGAACAACTACTGCAATATAAACTTTGGAGTGTTCAAAATTATTTTCTTCCCTGTAAAATATTGCTCTAGCTTCAAAAAGAGAAGCCCAACATTTCCTAACATATTCAATTACAGAATTTGCACCTTGAATATTTAAAAAAGTATCTTGTTGACCTGCAAATGAAGCTTCAGGTAAATCTTCAGCTGTTGCAGAAGATCTAATAGCTACAAGAACATTTTCTTCTCCAACTTGCTCTGATAAAACATTATATGCTTCAACAATAAGTGTTGAAATATCTTCAGAAATAGGAGTTTCAATGATTATTTTTTTAATCTTTTTAGAAATTTTTTGAAGCTCTTTTGTATTATTAATATCTGTACCTTTTAATATATTCATAATATTATCAAGTATTCCAGAATCAGTAATAAATTTAATATAAGTTTCTGCTGTTACAACAAAGCCAGGAGGTACTGGTATTCCAGCTTGAGTCAATTCGCCTAAATTAGCTCCTTTTCCACCAGCAATTCCCACGTCATCCTTACTTATGTTTTCAAACTTTTCAACATACATGTTTTCATCCTGTTGGTTTTTAATATGATTTTTTATAATCAAAGAAAAATTTCTTTAAGCTATATATAATATTTTTAAAATTGAATTATAATAATATTTTAAAACTAATTATTTTTAAAACTAATTATCTAATAATACTTTAAAACTAATAATATTTAAAGATTAATAAATAGTTAATAATAAAAAAATTTAATGTCACAATAAAGATTATTTCAATATCACAATAAAAATTACTTCAATAATAAATTACTTCAATAATAGTTTAATTATATTGAATAAATAATAAGTAAATAAAAAAAGTTATAGTATAAGAATAGCTAATTTGTTTATTTAACTAATTCTTCACCTTTATCAACTACAATTTTACAGCTTACTGGTAGTTTCATAGAAGCTCTTCTTAAAGATTCTTTAGCATCTAAAAAGTTTTTCTTTGTAGTATCAATAGTTAAAACTCTTTGATTCTTTTTAACAACAGCTTCAGAACTAACAGACTTACCGAATGATTTTCTCATACCATTTTGCACCCTATCAGCTCCTGCACCAGTAGCCATCGGATTTTCTCTCACAATATGGTGAGGATATACTCTAATTTTTAAATGATAACCCATTCTTCCAGCTCTTCTTTGCATGAATCTGTTAGAAGCTATACGAGCTGCTTCTAAAGAATTATGACTTAAATGAGCTGGGTCTTTTACAGCTAAACTTACTTTAACAGGGAACTCCTCAGATAAGTTTCCCATATCATATTGAACAATCCTTGAACCAGGAATTTTTCTTATATATTCTTTTCTTGTATAAGCACGAACCATTAATAGTCCTCCGTGATAAAATTAATTAATAATTTAATTGTGTTTCTATCAAACAATTTTATTCATTTAATAAAGTTATGAACATTTTAAAAAGTGTATTTCCTTAAATCAACACTATAACACAAACTATGCTCAATAATATAAAATTTAAGATTAATAATATTTAAGAATTATATTTAAAATACATAATTAGATAGAATAAAAATATTTATGTGAATTGCTTATTAATAAATGTTACTAATAATATAAATAAAAAATGTATATTCATTGAAAATATATATTTTAAAAATCTCATTTTTATAAAAATTTTGTTTTATTTTGTTTTTTATTATATTTATTATAATATTCATTATAACATATATAAGATTTATATAAAAAAAATATTATAATTTATATAAAAAATATATTAGAACTTATATAATAAAATATTAGAGCTTAAATATTATATAAAGAAAATACTAGAAATTTATATAAGAAAATATTAAAAATATCAATTTATATAATAAAATCAATAATATATTTATTAATAAAATTATATTTAAGCATTATGTGACCATATTTAAAATTTCAACAAGTATATTCAAATATCTTAACAAATTATACTTAAATATCTTAACAAGTATATTCAAATATCTTAACAAATTATACTTAAATATCTTAACAAATTATACTTAAATATCTTAACAAGCATATTCAAATATCTCAATTTTAAAATCAATAAATCATACCCATATGAGTATAGGAGAAAAAATGAAAATAGCTATTAGTGGAAAAGGAGGAGTAGGAAAAACAACATTAGCTAGTACTCTTGCTTGTATATTTTCAAAAAAATATTCTGTATTTGCAATTGATGCTGATTCAGACATGAATTTAGCTATAAGTCTTGGAGTTCAAGAAAAAATTTTAGCAATTTCAAATATGAGGGATTTAATTAAGGAAAGGACTGGAGCAGATAGTGGAACATCATTTGGAGAAGTTTTTAAAATGAATCCTAAGATAAGTGATCTTCCAGAAAAATTATCATATGATTATAATAGAGATGGTTCATTAAAGCTTATGGTTATGGGAACGGTTGAAAAAGGAGGGGACGGATGTGTTTGTCCTGCTACAGTACTACTTAAAGCACTCCTTAGAAATATCATTGTTAAAAAAGAAGAAATTGTTATAGTTGATATGGAAGCAGGAATAGAACATCTTGGCAGACGTACAGCCGACTCTGTTGATGCTATGATTGTTGTTGTTGAACCAGGATTAAAATCTATTGAAACAGCAGAACGAATCAAAAATCTCGGAAAAGATATAGGAATAAAAAGGATTTTAACTGTTTTGAATAAGTGTTCTTCAAAAGAAGAAAAAGAATTTGTTGAAAAAAAGCTAAATGAATTAGATATTGAGTTAATTGGGACTATTCCTATGGATAAAAATGTGGTTAACTCTGATATAAAAGGAAGACCCTTGATGGAATATAAAAACTCATCTGCTCTTAAATCTATAAAAAAAATAGCTAATGTGTTAAAAAATAGATTTGAACTTTAATTTATGATTTTTATGTATTTTTAACAATTTTTAGCAAATAACAAAGATTTATTAGTTTAGTAAATGATAAAACAATAAATTAGATAAAGATATATATCTTTAATAACATATATTATAATGATATAAAATAAATAATGATACAAAATAACATTACAAAAAAAATAAATTACAGAGACCAAAATAAACTAATTTTCCTAATAAAAATGTTTGATAAAATGAAAATAGAAGCTATAATCGAAATAGAGTATAAAAATTCCAAAGATGCCAATATCTCTTTTCAATCTTTAGAAGTTGAGAATAAAGGTTATGTTGAATCTACTAAGGAAGATAATATACTTAAATTCAGCTGGAAAGGCGACTCACTCCCTACATTCTTAGCTACAGCTGACGATTTAATATTTTCTGAAATACTCGTTGAAAAAGTTCTTGAATCGGCATCGAGTAAATAAATATCAAATATTATACTAAACATATATATTTATATTAAATTAATTTTTATTATATAATTAATTCTAAATTTGCATAATATATTTTAATATATATTCTAATTTTATTATAATAAATTTTTAATATTATACTAAATTAATAATTTTATACTAAATTAATGTTATAAATTAAATTATATAAAAATAAAAATAATTAGAATAAAAATAATTTATAATTATATAATTATCTATATTAAATATGCCTTATTTA
>WRCI01000109.1 GCA_009784145.1 Methanobrevibacter sp. | reverse complement strand
TTTTTTTTTTTATTCACCGTTATCGTTCTATTTACACTCTAATCTTTTTTTACATTTTATTAGTGTGTAAATGTCATCAAGGGGTTCAGTGGTGCTTATGTCGAACATCACGGGGAAAGTAGTCAGTTTGCCTTTTGGTTTTGCTTCATCTATCAGTTGTTTTGTTTTTTCACTCACATCAATTTTTTCCAATTCAGCGCGCTGTTTCTCTGTGAACCAAATTGCTATATCGAAGCAACCTTCATAAACATGAAGCCAATAGAGGTTTTTCTCCTTTTTGGTTCCTCTTGATGTTGTCCACCAATGCTGTCCTTTTGCAAACCATGCCTTGTAGGGCTTGTACCACTGCCATTCTTGCTCTATATCTAAATCAGGTAATGTCTCTTGGATTGTTTCATATGCAAGGTAACTGTCACCTAGAGTTTGCTCTAACACTTCACTTGTTGGTGTTTCTTTAGAGTCTCTTAATTGTAATTTTTCGTGTTTACTCATATTCATTACTCCTAAATTATCATCATTAAATTTTTTAAATTACTATTTTCAAATATTTTAAAATTATCCTCTTGTGTAATATAATTATGTAGTAAGATATTTTTAATTTATAATTTTAATTTATATTTTTAATTTATAATTTTTATTTATATTTTTTTACCAATATAAAATACATATCCATAATATTCTTTATATTTTTCATACATTTGTGCTTCATGGCGTTCAAGTGCTATAAATTCTTCTACTGTTTTATTTCCTTTATACAATTTTAGAAATTTTTCCTGTACAGGAGTTTGTAGTGCATAGAAATTTTCAACCCAACAATTTTCAGGTAGTGTAAATACTGCAACTGGTTTATAGCCTGATTTTTCCATTGAATTTACATTATCTGATATTGTAGCTATTCCAGGGTATCCTGCCTCTGTCCAGAAATTTTCTATTTCCTGAGGTCGTTTTTTAGTAAACCATGATGCATCTGTTATTGCTATATATCCATCTTTTTTCAAATATTTTAACCATTCTTTTAATCCTTGCTCAAATCCAATATTATAAATTGCTCCTTCTGACCATATAAGGTCAAATTCTTCATTCTTAAATGGAAGGTCATCCATTGAACCTACAATCCCATTTACTCTATCTTTTAAATTGAATTTTTCAGTATTTTTATTGAAAATATTGATAAAGTTAGGAGAAAGGTCTACTCCTGTAATATTACCCTCAGTATTTTTAGCAAGAGTCATTGTTTGTCCACCAGTTCCACACCCTATATCAACAATTTTGGATTTGTGTGTGAGGTTATCAATAAAACTTAATGCCTTAATAGTCATCTCAGGGCTTCCAATCCCTTGACGTTCAAAATTTGAGTAATATTTATAAATTAGTTCTAAATCAAAAT
Source organism: Methanobrevibacter sp. (assembly GCA_009784145.1). GTDB lineage: Archaea > Methanobacteriota > Methanobacteria > Methanobacteriales > Methanobacteriaceae > Methanobinarius. Next base: position 4,528 of record WRCI01000109.1, on the reverse strand, counting down.
CATAAATAGATTTATTTTCATCTTCCATTTTTTCACCTTATTATATATTATTTTGTAATTTTAAAGCATTTTTAAGATTAATTTTATTTTTATACAGTGCAGAACCAATAACTACTCCTTTAACTCCAGTTGAGCTAAGTTTTTCCACATCATTTATTGTTGTTATTCCACCTGCATAAACAACAGGAATATCTACTGAGTTAACAAGATCAATAGCTGGTTGAGTATCAAAACCTTTTAATAATCCTTCAACATCTACATTTGTAAATAATATGCTTCCCGCCCCAGCATCTTTGAATTCTTGACTGAGTTCAGTTGCTGTTTTATCAATTTTTTCTTTCCAACCTTTTATAACTACTTTACCATCTTTACTATCTAATGAAACCATTATTCTATTTTCTTGGAATTGGTCAGATAATTGACTTATAGTACTTGGGTTTTTAATTGCCATTGTTCCTATTATAAGTCTTTCAATATCTAAGTTAAGAAGTTTTTCTGCATATTCTATACTTCTAATTCCCCCACCTAATTGTATAGGGACACTCACTTCTTTAAGTATTTTCTTTATAGTAACTAAATTATCTTTACTTTCAAGGGCTCCATCAAGGTCAATTACATGTATTATTTCTGCACCCATGTCTTCCCATTTTTTAGCTACTTTCTCAGGATTTTCTATTATTACTTGTTCTGTTCCTGGTTTTCCTTGAACTAGCTGAACACATTTTCCATTTCTTATATCAACAGCAGGCATTATTAACATTTTATTATCTTTAAATGACATTAGGAACACCTATTTTATTAAGGTTTTTCATATATTCTAAAATTTTTAAAATTTATTTAAACTTTTTATACTTTTTTTTATATAATTTTTAAAATTTTATTTAAATTTTATAAACTTTTTATAAAAAAATCTTTTATAATAAAACAATATATATCATTTTATATATAAAATAGTTTAGATTAATATAGAAATAAATATATTAAAAATATTTTTTTAAATTAATATTTTTTTATATAAATTATAATAATTTTGTATATAATTAACAATTTTTTATATATTTTTTATAAAAATTAATCAATTATAATATATTTTTTATAGAAAACTAATCACTTATAAAAAATTTATTAACTATATAATTTTTAAATATTTATATAATAAGTAGGGGTTTAATGAAAAGAGTAGCTTTAAAAATTGCTTATATTGGAACTAATTTCCATGGTCTTCAACGCCAACCAAATCATCGAACTGTTGAAGGAGAAATTATAGATGTTCTCAAAGAATTAGAATATATAGATGATTTGGATAAAGCTAAAATTAGAATAGCTGGAAGGACTGATAGAGGAGTTCATAGTCTTGGAAATGTAATTAGTTTTATGAGTGAAAAGGAAGTGATTATTAATCAAATAAACCATAAACTTCCTGAAGATATTCAAATAATAGCTAAAGCTCCTGTTCGATATGGATTTAAAGCAAGATATGCTCAATGTAAACATTATAGGTATATATTTTTTGAAGATAATCTTAATATTTCTGCTATGAATGAGCTGGCAAAAATATTTATTGGAGAACATGATTTTACTAATTTTTCAAAGAGAAATCAAAAAACACCTATAAGAAAAATAGATAATATTGAAATAATTGTTCCAGAAACTAAAGATAGTTCTTTTTATGAAGTTTATTCTCAAAAAGCTCTGGATAATTATTCTTTAAAATCTGAAGAGTGTTATTCTTTAAAATCTGAAGATAATTATTCTTTAAAATCTGAAGAGTGTTATTCTTTAAAATCTGAAGATAATTATTCTTTAAAATCTGAAGATAATTATTCTTTAAAATCTGAAGATAATTATTCTCAAAAGTCTGAAGATAATCATTTTCAAAAAGTTGAGGGCAATACATATTTAACTAACTCTTCTAAATATGATGCTGATTTAAAAGAATCTGGAGATTTTTTAAAATCAAATTATATTGGTGAGTTAAGAACTATTGGGCGATTTAATAAAAATTTTAATAATGTTGATTTTAATAACACTAGCTATAGTCCTATTTACATTGATGTTTATGGAGAAAGTTTTCTTTGGAATATGATTAGAAAAATGATGCGAATTTTTTTATGGGTTGGAAAAAATGAATTGGATATTGAATCAGTAAAAGATATGCTTAATCATAAGAAAAAATATAATATCAAAGCTCTTAATCCTGAAAGTCTTATTTTGATGGATATTAGCTATAATGATATTAAATTCCAATATGATGATTATGCTCTTGAGGGATTTAAAAGAATGTTGATTGAAAACCTTTTTGATTATAAGTTAAAACTTTCAATTGAAAATAGTATTTTAAATAGTATGGAAAGCTTGAAAAATAAGGATTTCTATAGAAAATAATATTTATTATATTGAATAAATTAATTTATTATATATAAAAATAATTAAGTTAATTTAATAATATAAAAATAAATTTATTATATAAACATAATTAAACATATAAAAATAATTAAGTTAATTTAATATTATAAAAATAATTAAGTTAATTTAATAATATAAACATAATTAAACTTCTAAAGTCATATATTAATTGGTATGATTAATTGTTTTATTGAGGGATTTTCTGAATAATTTTAATAAACACAAAACACCGATAATTGTTGGATTTGATCCAGGATTAACTGTTGGAATAGCTATATTGGATTTAAATGGAGATTTACTTTATTTGAATAGCTTTAAAGAGATTTCTAAATCTGAAATAATTAATATAATAATGGAACAGGGAACTGTTGTTTTAATAGCTACTGATGTTGAACAAACTCCAAAAGCTGTTAAAAAGTTAGCTTCTTCTTTAAATTCAAAAATATTCACTCCAAAAAGTGATATTCCTGTTTCACACAAAACAGAACTAGTTAATAATTTTTTAAATAATATTGGTGATTTTAAATTTGATTCTAATGAAAGGATAGAACATTCTAGTGATTATAATAGGGATGCTCATAAAAGAGATTCTTTAGCGGCAGCTATAATTGCCTATAATAATTATAAAAAAAAGTTAAATCAACTTGAAAGAAAGTTTTTAGAAGCTAAAATGAATATTGGTTCTATTGAAAAAGAAGATTTTATTAATGATAATTATTATGAAATATTAAATCAAGCTAAATCTTTTTTAATATTAGATAACCCAATAAGTATTTCTATATCCTTAGCTTTTGAAAAATATGGATTAATTGATGATGAAGATGATAAGTCTATAAGCAATATTAATCAAAATTCTAATGAAAAAAATAGGGAAAATAGCTATAATGATAGCCATTCTAATAGTGTGAATTATTCTAATAAGGATAGTTATTCTAGTAAGGACAATTATATTTTTGCTAATGATGTAAGTAATGATTTTAATAATGATTTGAGTAATGATTTTAATAATGATTTGGGTAATAGTTTTAATAATGCTTTGGTTAATGATTTTAACAATGGTTTAGATAATGGTTCAGACAATGAGGATTTTATTTCTATTGAAGACATTGTAGCACTTGAAACTAAAATAGATAAACTTAAAAAAATCAATAAATCTAAGGAAAAACAATTTAAAAATCAGACTAATTTAATTGAAGATTTAAAAAAGAAAAATGAATCATACTTAGATGAAATTGAAGAAAAAAATCAAAAAATCAATAAATTAGAAAAAGAATTAACTGAATCAAGTAGGAAAGAAGCTAAAGCTATTTTAAAAGATAAAGAATTAGCTTCTAAAGTTCAGCTATTAAAAAATATTCAAAGCAAATATAAAGAAGAAAAACAATTAAGGGAATCTCTTGAGGAAAAATTAAATAAAAGGTTAAAGTTAGATGATTTTAATGAATTATCTATATTCACTCCTATTAAAATTATTGATTCTTTTACAAAATCTGGATTAAATGAAGTAAATAAAATCTTTAAAATTAAAAAAGGAGATGTAGTATATTTAAGATCTTCAAAAGGAGGAGGTTCTCAAACAGCTAAATTTTTAGTTGATTCAGATATTAAAGCTATTATCAAAGGGTCAAATAATAATGAAAATATTCCTCCACAAGCAAAAGAAGTTTTTGAAGATAACGAACTTCCTATTTTAAATGAAAATGACTTAGATATTAAATTCTTTGATGACTATGCAGTAGCTAATTCAAAAGAATTAAATGAAAAAATAGCTAAATGGAAATCAAAACAAAGAGATAAAAATGTTAAAAAAGCAGAAGAAGGTTTATTGAGTGTTATTGAGGAATATAGGGTAGAAAGAAAACGAAAATTGTGATTTATTTTAGAATATCTTTATTATATTTAATTTTTTTTATATTTTTATTGTAATTTTTTATAGATTATATATTGTAATTTTTTTATATTTTTATTTTAGATTTATATATCATTATTTTAAATCTTTATACAGCCCCATATTTTTTGTGGTGAAAATATTCAATTTTAAGCATGGCTTTTCTGCTATTGAAAGTAATATATTGTTCATTATTAAAGGGGTCTTTTTAAATAATTGTTAAATTAAAATTTA
>WRCI01000108.1 GCA_009784145.1 Methanobrevibacter sp. | reverse complement strand
TAAGTCAGTGGCTAAAAATGTTTTTTTAGTAGTCCTCGTTGCAGGGCTCATATTGACAACCGAATTTGGTCAAAGCAAGACATTAAAACAGCTGGCGACGATGTAAAAAAATATGACCCTGTAGAATATAATCTTAAAGGAATTTAATTTTAAGAATAATATAATTTTAAATAGAATATAATTTTAAAGAGAGTATAATCTTAAGGAGGAATCATAATTACTAAAATTAATCTTATTTCATGGAATGTTAATGGAATTCGTGCAGTAGCTAAAAAAGGGTTTTTAAATTGGTTTGATTCATCTAAACCAGATATATTATGTCTTCAAGAAATTAAAGCTAAAACTGATCAACTACCTAAGAATCTAATAGAAGTTCCAGATTATAATAGCTATTTTAATCCAGCAGAAAGAAAAGGTTATAGTGGTGTAGCTACATATTCTTCATTTAAAGCAAATGAAATAGCTAATGGTATGGGAATTAATAGATTTGATATAGAAGGTAGGTTTTTAAGATGTGATTTTGATGATTTTATTTTAATAAATGTTTATTGGCCTAATGGTGGTATGAGTGAAGAAAGATTACAATACAAACTTGACTTCTATGATTCATTCCTTAATTACACTAATGAATTAAAAGAGAAAGGAAACAATCTTGTAATATGTGGAGACTTAAATACTGCACATAAAGAGATAGACATAGCTAGACCAAAAGAAAATGAAAAAGTTTCAGGATTCATGCCAATTGAAAGAGAATGGGTGGATAAATTCTTAGCTAATGGATATGTTGATACTTTTAGAATGTTTAATGATAAAAGTGAACAATATACTTGGTGGAGCTATCGTACAAGAGCAAGAGATAGAAATGTTGGTTGGAGATTAGATTATTTCTTTGTAAATGAAGAATTTAAGGATAATGTAGTAAATTCTTATATTTTATCTGATGTTATGGGTTCAGACCATTGTCCAATAGGATTAAATATAGAGATTTAATTGATATGATGAAAGATTAACTATAATTATCATTGAAAAGAATAAAGAATAGGATATTTTTGATTAAATTTATTTTAAAAAAAGAATTAGTTTTATTGAAAAATAAGAAGTAATTAGCTAACTATGATATAAGCTAGCTATAAAGACATATGTCAATATCACCATTTATTATTTTAATATTATATAAATATTGTCAATATTTTTTATATAAAAGTTAATATAATTAAATAAAAAAATAAACTAAAAATAAAAAAATTAACATTAAATAATTAAAAGAAAAGAATAATAAAATCGCATTGGATTTTTAATTATTCATTAATTTATTATTATTTAACATCTTCCATATCTATTCCTAATTTTCCGAGTGTTCTTCCTAAGAGGACTGTTACAACTACTACTATTATTGTTACTATAACTGCATATATAACTAATCCTATTACAGCAGATTCTGCTGTTAAAAATTGTTTTATGACTGCTTGAATAGCTTCATTCCAAGCTAAACCTGCAACAAATGCAAAAGCAGTTATCACCAATGTAGCTATTGTTTTTATAGTTTCGATTTTTATACTATCTGCCATATTTATCACCTTATGTTTATTTTAATTATCATATTATATTTATTTTAAATTCTATTATTCTTATATTATTAAAATAAATAATATGTTTATATAATTTATATAAATTTTATATAAATTAAATATAATTTTACATTAACTTAAATATAAATTTTATGCAAATTAAATAGAGTATAATTATTATATTATAAATCTTATGTAGATTAAATAGAATTATAATTATTCTACTATAAATATTATGTAAATTGAATAGATTATGTAAATTGAATAGAATTATAATTATTCTACTATATTTTATTGTAAATTGAATAAACTTATATTAAATTAAAATATAAATTCCACAAAATTTTAGGATGTTTTCAAATCATATGTAAATGAGCTTATTGGAAATGTTTCTTCGATTGAAATTAGAATATTATCTTTATGGATTATATTGTAGGTTCTACTTAGTAAATCAGCATCTGTTTTAAAGATTTTCTTTAATTCTTCATCAGTTTCTTTAATTTCAATAGAACGAACTTCTCTTCGTGATTCAATCTTATGAGTTTTTAATATTCTACCAATTGGAATGTCTGCTCTGGTTAAATCTTCTTTAAATTCTTCAGTTAGCCTTTTTAAAGGTGTGTATGAAGTGGCATAAATTAATGGTTCATTTTTTCTTCTAATTATAACAACTCTATAATTCACTTCGTCTCCTTCATCAATAGCTAATAATTCAGCTATATCTTTATTAGCTTTGTGATGTTCTTGTTTAGTTGTTTTAATATTTACAGTTCCTTTTAAAACATCTAGTATGTTAGTTATAGATCCATCTGTGGACAAAAGTATTTTTTGAGTGTCTGATAGACTATATTTTGTTTCAAGATTTTTTATTTCATCAATAACATTGAAATTTGGAGTTTTATTTATTTTAATCACCTTATTAATATTTATTTTATTGAATGTTTCATTTAATTATTAACTTATTATTTATATATAAATTATTTGATTTAATTTATTGTTTTAATCAATGTTTAAAGTAATTATTTAAATTATTATTTTAATTATTATTTTAATTATTATTTTAATTATTATTTTAATTATTATTTAAATTATTTTTAAATAAATTATAAGTTTACAATATAAAATTATTATTAAAAATACTTTATTTTTTAATTTCAAAGCCATGATTTTGAGCATTAGTTTTAAAAACCACTCCTTCATCACCAAGAAATTTTTTTACAGATTTTAAAACATTTGAGTTATTTTTATCAACTATTCCATAAATAGCTGGACCAAATGAACTCATTCCCACACCATATGCTCCAAATTCTCTCATTTTTTCCATTAAATTTTTAATTTTATCTTGTTGGAGATTTACTTCTATTTTTTTAAATCCTATGTTTTGTATTTTGTTGATAGTTTCTCCAAATGGTTTAATATTCTTTTCTAATAAATATGGAATTAGATTCATAAAGATTAAATAAGATAATTTTTCAACTTCTGTTTTAGGAATTGGACAGTATTTTTGAAAGATATTTACTTCTTTTTCACCTTTAATATTATTTGATTCAGGTATAGCTATTATTATTTCCCAATCTTTTGGAAATTCATATCTTCCAATTAATACTGGGGGTTTAGCATCTGAAGCTGAGGATGGTAAAAAATCACTTTTTTGGCTTTTATCATGACCTCCATCAATTACAAGTCCTCCTTTTTCAAAGGAGTATATTCCTATACCTGAAGTTCCTCCTCTTTTAAGAATTTTTCCTAATTCTAATCCAGTAATAGGAATGTCATTATATTCACATATGAGCTTAGCAGTAGCTAATGAAATTTGTGTTCCTGAACCAAGTCCTGAATGGGAAAAATATGCTTCTTTTACATCAAAATGAAATCCAGATTCTATTTGAAAGTGAGATATAATTTTTTCACTTCCAGCTATTATTTTAGATACACATTGCTCTTTTATTTTATCATTTCTTATACTTTTATCAAAATCAATAGTTATTCCTTTTTCAGAATTATCACATTTTAGAATAAAATTTGGTTTTTCAATAGTTAGTCCTATGCCACCGTCATATCTACCATTAGAACCATTTAAATCTATTAATCCCATATGTATTCGTGATGGAGTTTTTATAATCATAATAATCAAGTTTTTATTAGCTATTAAATATTATTTATTTTTATTATATAATCTTATTTTAGTTATATTTTGTGTTTTTTAGTTTAGGGTTATTGTTTTTTATAGTAGTTTTTTTATATTTTTTTATATTTTTGGTTTCTTAAAGTATATGTTTAACATATATAATATTGTATTTTTTATTATATATTATTATAGTTTTTATTATATATCATTATAATTTTTATTATATATTATTATAGTTTTTATATATTCTTCATATATTTTATTATATTTTTTTTATATTCTATTTAATTTATCATTACTATGAACATTCTTTATATTTTTACTTTAAAAATAAATAGAATCTACAATTTATTTTCATTTTTTTTTCAAAAAAAATTTATATATAATTAAATTATAATAATAGTATAACATATTAAATACTTTAAAATTCTGTAATTGTTTTATATTTAATCATTTTTTTATTTTAATACAGGATTTTATCCTATGTTGTATTATATTATAAAAATAATAGGTTATTTATTAATTGAATAAAATATTAATTGAATATAATAAAATATTAATTGAATTATTAATTGAATTATTAATTGAATAAATAGTAGTGATATGAATGTCTTATGTTGAGGATATTTTAGAAAATGTAAAGGAAAAAAATGCTGATCAGCCTGAATTTATTCAAGCTGCAACTGAAATACTTGAATCACTTGAACCAGTATTTGAAAAACACCCAGAATATGAAAAAGCTGGTCTTCTTGAAAGATTTGTTGAACCAGAAAGGATTATTATTTTCAGAGTTCCTTGGATTGATGATGAAGGAAATGTAAAAGTTAATAGAGGTTTTCGTGTTCAATTTAACAGTGCTATAGGTCCTTATAAAGGAGGGCTCCGTTTCCACCCATCTGTAAACTTATCCATTATTAAATTCCTTGGTTTTGAACAAATCTTAAAAAACAGCCTTACTGGTATGAATATTGGTGGTGGAAAAGGAGGAAGTGACTTTGATCCTAAAGGAAAATCTGACAATGAAATAATGAAATTCTGTCAAAGTTTCATGAATGAACTTCAAAAGTACATTGGTCCAGATACTGATGTTCCTGCAGGAGACATTGGTGTAGGTTCAAGAGAAGTTGGTTATTTATTTGGTCAATATCTTAGAATGAATAATAAACATCACTGTGTATTAACTGGAAGTGGGTTAGAATATGGTGGTTCTTTAGCTAGGACTGAAGCTACTGGTTATGGTCTTGTTTACATTACTGAAGAAGCTTTAAAACAAAGAGGAGATAGTTTTGAAGGTAAAAAAGTAATAGTTTCTGGCTCTGGAAATGTAGCTACTTATGCAGCTGAAAAAGCTATTATGTTGGGAGCAACTGTTATAGCTATGTCTGATTCTTCTGGTTATATCTATGATGAAAATGGTATTCAGCTTTCTTTTATTAAAGAGATTAAAGAAGTTAAACGTGGAAGAATCTCTGAATATTTAGATTATTTTAAGGAAGAGGATTTAACTGCTGAATTTGTAGAAGGTAGTACAAATATTTGGGACTTAAAATGTGACATTGCATTACCTTGTGCAACTCAAAATGAATTAGATTATGAAGCAGCTAAAAAGCTAGTAGCTAATGGTACAAAATATGTATGTGAAGGAGCAAATATGCCTTGTACATTAGAAGCCACAAATTATTTCCTAGATAGTGATATTGTTTATCTTCCTGGTAAAGCAGCAAATGCTGGAGGAGTAGCTACAAGTGCATTAGAAATGGCTCAAAGAAGTGCAAGATTGTCTTGGACTTTTGAAGAAGTCGATTCAAGATTAAAAAACATCATGATAAATATTTATAATAATATTGATGATGCAGCTAAAAAATATGGTTTTGAAGGAAACTATGTTATGGGTTCTAATATAGCTGGATTTATAAAAGTAGCTAATGCAATGATGGCTCAAGGAGTTATATAATTTTATTTAAAAGTTTGTTTAACTTTTGTTAAAAAGTATTAGCTATTTTAGTAGCTATTGCTTTTTTTTCTTATTTTTTTAATAGCTAATTAATAGTGTTTAAGGAATCTTATTGTTTAATTTTTTGTTTAAGTGTTTTTTTGTTTAATTTTTTGTTTAAGTGTTTTTTTTGTTTAATTTTTTGTTTAAGTGTTTTTTTTGTTTAATTTTTTGTTTAAGTGTTTTTTTTGTTTTATTTTTTGTTTAAGTGTTTTTTATTTAAAGAATTTAATTGTTTA
>WRCI01000107.1 GCA_009784145.1 Methanobrevibacter sp. | reverse complement strand
TAATATTATTATAAATTAATATTATTATAAATTAATATTATTATAAATTATAATTACACTTTAATCTATATTCTTTTTTGTGTAATTTTATAAGCTAATTTTTTTACAGTTACTATATTATTAGCTATTAATTATTAGTTATTAGTTAAATTAAAAGATGTGTTGGATAAGATGGATGATTCTGAAAATACTATAAAAATGGAATATTTTGAACGTTTGGAAAAAGAAACTCAGGAACTCTATGCAATAGCTAATGAAGCTCGTTCTAAAGGCAAGGATGTTGAAGTTGAAACAGAAATTCCTCTAGCTAAGGATTTGGCTGAAAGGGTAGAAGGGCTTATTGGCCCTAAAGGTGTAGCTAATCGAATGAAAGAAATTGAAGCTGAAAAAGAAGGGATTTCTCGTGAAGAAATAGCTTTTCAAATAACTAGGGAAATATCTTCTCAAATCATTGATGAAAATATTGAAGCTCAAAAAGCATTAGCTAATGGAACTGCAAAAGAACAAAGTGGTGCAAGAGGGACTAAGGTAATTTATGAATCATTTGGTGAGACTTTTGAAACAAAAAAGGAACAATTAGCAGATCAAGCACTTCGTACAGGATTAGCTATCTTAACAGAAGGTGTTGTAGCTGCACCTCTTGAGGGAATAGCTAAAGTTAGAATAAAAGATAATTTTGATGGAAGCCAATATTTAGCAATTTATTTTGCAGGACCTATTAGAAGTGCTGGAGGAACAGCAGCAGCTCTTGCAGTTCTTCTTGGAGATTATATTAAAGTATCCACTGGACTTAGTGATTATAAACCGATTGATGCTGAAATAGAACGTTATGTTGAGGAAGTGGAGCTTTATGAATCTGAAGTTACTAATCTTCAGTATTCTCCTACACCTGAGGAGGTTAGACTTGCAGCTAGAAACATTGGAGTTGAAGTTACTGGTGAACCAACTGATAATGTGGATGTTTCTCACAGAGATTTAGAACGTGTTGAAACCAATAATATTAGAGGTGGGGCACTTTTAGCTATGGTGGAAGGTGTTATTCAAAAGTCTTCAAAGGTTTTAAAATATGCCCACAGTCTTAAACTTGATGGATGGGACTTTTTAGAAGGATATTCAAAGGGAACAAAAGTTGAAGAAAAAACAGAAGAAAAAATAGAAGAAAGAACAGAAGAAAGAACAGAAGAAAAAACAGAAGAAGAACTTATTGTTAAAGAAGAACCTAAATACATACAAGATATTATAGGTGGAAGACCTGTTTTAGGTCATCCTTCAGAAAAAGGAGGGTTTCGTCTTCGTTATGGAAGAAGTAGAAATACAGGACTTGCTGCTATGGGAGTTAATCCAGCTACAATGGAATTACTTGAATTTTTAGCTGTTGGAACTCAATTAAAGATTGAAAAACCTGGAAAAGGAACTTGTGTTGTTCCAGTTGATTCAATTGAAGGTCCATTAGTTAAGTTAAAAAATGGTGATGTTGTTAAAATTAACTCAGTAAAAGATGCTAAATCTGTTAAAGGCAATATAGCTGAAATACTATTTTTAGGAGATATGCTAGTAGCTTTTGGAGAATTTTTAAGAAATAATCAAACACTTTTACCTTCACCATGGTGTGAAGAATGGTGGATTGAAACTATTAAAAATTCTGAAAAATATGAGGTAGAAGAAAATTTAGCTGAAGTTTTACCTTTAGAAAGTGATTTGAATATAAATAATCTTTCTAAGTTAGAAGATAAAGAACTTAGTTATATTTCAGCTAAAGATGCTTTTGCAGTATCTAATTATTATAATGTGCCTTTACACCCAGCATATACTTATTGTTACAATGATGTTTCTATCAATGATTTAAATGCTCTTATCAAGTGGATTAATAAATATAAAGATAATTTTAATGAAGAAGAAGTAAATAGTCAGCTTAAACTGGATTTATCTTACCAAAAACGTATTTTAGAGGTAATTGGTGTTCCTCATACAGTAGAAGGTAGAATTGGGCGAGATGATGTTAAAATAGTTTTAAATCATGATGATGCTTATGCTTTAATTCATACATTATTTAATAATGAAAATAGCTATCGTGGGGAAAATATTAATGATTCTTTAGATTTAGTAAATAAGATTGGAAATATTAAAATAATGGATAAAGCTCCTACTTATATTGGTACTAGGGTGGGACGTCCTGAAAAATCTAAAGAACGGTTAATGCGACCTGCTCCACATGTACTATTCCCTATTGGAAATGCTGGAGGAACTAGGCGATTGGTAGCTGAAGCAGCTAAAAAAGGAAGGTTGGCTGTTGAAATATCAAGGAGAACTTGTAAAAATCCTGCTTGTAAAATCAGCTCTTTCTATGCTATTTGTCCAAAATGTGGACATCCAACTGAAATAGGAACTCCTGGTAGGAAAAATGTTAATCTTTCAAGATTACTTAAAAAAGCATCTGAAGAAGTAGGCGTAGGTGGATTAGATGAAATAAAAGGAATTAAAGGGATGATTTCAGAATCTAAACTTCCAGAACCTCTTGAAAAAGGAATTTTAAGATCTAAAAATAATGTTTTCACTTTTAAAGATGCTACAATTCGCCATGATTCAACTGATCTTCCTTTAACACATTTCATTCCAAAAGAAATTGGAGTTACTGTAGATAAACTTAAAGAAATGGGTTATGAAAATGATGCTTATGGAAATCCTATTGAGAAAGATAATCAGATTATTGAATTAAAAGTTCAAGATGTGGTTATATCTAATAATTGTGGTGAATATTTAGTTAATGTAGCTAGATTTATAGATGATTTATTAGATAGATTTTATTCTATGGATAGATTTTACAATGTCCAGAAAAAAGAAGACCTTATTGGTCATTTAATTGCAGGTCTTGCTCCTCACACCTCTGCAGGGGTTCTTGGTCGTATTGTAGGTTTTACTAGTGCACTTGCTTGTTATGCTCATCCTTATTTCCATTCAGCTAAAAGAAGAAATTGTGATAGTGATGAAGATTCCATCATGCTTCTTTTAGATGCATTGATTAATTTTTCAAAAACTTATCTCCCTAGTACTCGTGGAGGAAGTATGGATGCACCTTTAGTTTTATCTTCAAGAATAGATCCTGAAGAAATTGATGATGAATCTCATAATATTGATGTTTTAGATCATTTTTCAGAAGAGTTTTTTGAAAAAACATATGAAAAGGTCAAACCATCTAAAGCTTTAGATTTTGTTGATAATGTAGGAATGCATCTTGGAACACAAGCTCAGTATGAAAATTTAATGTTTTCACATAATACTTCAAGTATTCATGCAGGTCCAAATCTTTGTTTGTATAAAAAGCTACCTTCTATGAAAGAAAAAGTTAATTCTCAAATTCATTTAGCTGAAAAAATAAGAGCTGTTGATCAAAAAGGAGTTGTAGAAGGAGTTTTAAGCTCTCACTTTTTGCCTGATATAATGGGTAATTCAAGAGCTTTTTCAAAACAAAAAGTTAGATGTACTAGTTGTGGATCTAAATATAGGCGTATTCCATTAACTGGAAAATGTAAATGTGGAGAAAATCTCATTCTCAGTGTTTCTAAGGGTTCTGTAGTAAAATATTTGGAAATATCTAGAGATTTAGTAGCTAAATATCCAGTCAGCCGTTATCTTGCTCAAAGGCTAGAAATTCAAGAATTCGGTATTGATTCTTTATTTGAAAGTGATAAATCTAAGCAAAGTTCCTTAGATATTTTCTTATAGTTATTATTTTTTCTTTTTTTAAATATTTTTTAAAGTATTGTACATGTTTTGTAATTGTTTATCTGTTATATTGTTTTGAAAAAAGAGAGTTTATTTGTATTTTGTTCAATCTATATTGGATTTCTTTAATGTTTGATTAATTGTCTAAGATTCTCTTATTATTCAAAAACTTCCAATTTTTTAATACTTTAGCAACATATATATGTAAGAATTTACAAATGTTTTGTTAGTTAATTATTAAGTAATAATTTAACAAAATAATTATAAAGAATAATGATTTACGAAATAATCATAAAGAATATAATTACAAAATAATTATAAAGAATAATAATTTATTTATAAAATTGTTTGTCATAGTCCGAATGGTTTATATACTACTTTGTTATATATAATTTAATATTATTTGTACTAATAAAATAATTGATAAATTTTAAATTAGATATATTAATTCAATTAGGTATATTTTATTCAATTATACATTCTATTCAATTATATATATTATTTAATTAGGTATTTTATCAATTAGATATATTTTTATTCAATAAATTAGATTTATAGTGAAATATTATATAGAATATATAATTTTATTTATTAATATATAGATAAGAATATAGATAAATTAGATTTATAATATAAAATAAATTAGATTTATTATAATATAAAATATTATTAACATAATGAATCTTCTTTATGATTTGATAAATTTTATATGATATAAATACAAAAACTTTAAAGAGATAATTCATATATTATGATTTATATATCGTGATTTAATATAAATCCTAATATATGGTTTAATATGGATAAAGAAGAGCTATTTATATCTATCTTTTATACAATACAATATAAAAATGCTAATTTTAAGTAGCGGATTTACTTACTTAAACTTATTTAAATTTATTTAAATTTACTTTATATTGCATTAGCAATTACACAGCAATATAAGTACAAAAAAGCATTTTTGTATTGTTAAAGGGAGTTAACAATGCAAAACGAAACTAAAATAGCAGACAACATGTCAAAAAAATCAACAGTCTGTGTTAAAAAAAATAATGGAGTAATGGAGAAATTTAGCTATGAAAAATTAGTTAAATCATTAGTTATGGTAGAAGCTCCATTTTTCGAGTCTGACAAGATTATTTCTGATGTAGTTTCTTCTGTTTATGATGGCATATCAACTAAAGAAATAAAAAAAATTGTTTACGAGTTATTGTCTGAAATTGATGAAGAAACTGCTAATAAATATTTAGCTACTACTACACTAAAGGTTAGAACTTCAAGAGATAAAATAGAACCTTTTGACTTAGGCAAAATAGCTAATACACTTGTTCAGGAAACAGGCGCTTCTCAAGAAACTGCTTTTGAAATTGCTTCTCAAGTTTGGAAAGAACTTAAAAAACTTAATGTAGAATACCTTACAGCTCCAATGATAAGGGAAATTGTAAACACAAAACTTGTTGAACATGGTTTAGAAGATTTAAGAAGTAGATATACTCGGCTGGGTATTCCTGTTTATAATATTACATCACTAATTGAAAATGGATCTCGTGACAATGCTAACATGATCCACAACCCAGAAAGTGTTCATAAATATGTTGCTGATGAAGCTTTAAAACAATATGCTTTGTTACATATGCTTCCAGGTGAATTAGCTGATGCTCACATGTCTGGTGATATACATATTCATGACCTTGAATTTTTTGCTGGAAGACCATTAAATTGTATGCAACATGATATTAGAACCTTTATTAAATATGGTCTTAAGGTAGATGGTACAGGAGATCACACTTCTGTAGCTGGAGCTCCTAATCACATTGAAACTTTAATGAACCATACTGGAGAAATCATGCTTGCAGCACAGCAAAACATGTCTGGAGGACAAGGTATGTCTCTTTGGAATGTGTTTGTTGCACCATTTGCAAAAGGACTTCCATATGAAAAAGTTAAACAAGCTGTACAAATGTTGGTATATAACCTTAACATGGCTTATGCAGCTAGAGGTTCTCAAGTTCCATTTACAAGTATGAACTTAGAATTTAGTGTTCCTGATTTCCTTCAAGATGAAACTGCTTATGGACCTAAAGGAAAAGCTGTTGGAACATATGGTGATTTTGAAGAAGAAACTAGAATCTTACAAAGAGCATTTACTGAAACATTACTTGAAGGAGATGCAGATGGAAAACCTCACCTTTTCCCTAATACTATTTATACTGTTAGAAAAGAATC